>DAIOWL010000561.1:0-5167 GCA_036758545.1 Streptosporangiaceae bacterium
GGCCTCGGGCACCGGCCTCGGAGCGAGGGAAGCCGGATCGCTGGCTGGAATGGGAGTGCCGGGTCTGGAGCCGGGTACGGGGAGGGCTCATCGCCTGGGAAGGAGAGGCCGATGGCCAAGTCCAGCGATGCCGCTGAGGTGCGGCGTGCTCACCGGACCGAGCTCAGCCCGTTGCGGTTCCTGGAGCGCAGCATGCTGGTGTATCCCGGCAAAGTGGCCGTGGTGCACGAGGACCGCCGCTACACCTACCGGGAGTTCGGGGAGCGAGTGAACCGGCTCGCCTCGGCACTGCGGGCAGCGGGCCTGCAGAAGGGTGACCGGGTAGCGTTCATCTGCCCCAACATCCCGGCGCTACTGGAAGCGCACTACGGGGTGCCGGCAGCCGGCGGCGTGCTGGTGGCGCTGAATTACCGGCTGAACGCTCAGGACATCGGCTTCATCCTGGAGCATTCCGGTGCCCGGTTCCTGTTCGTGGACCATGAGTTCGAGCATCTTGCCGAAGGCGCGCGAGTCGAACGTGCCGTGCGCATCGACGACACCGGCGCCCCAGAGGACCCCTACGAGGCATTCCTCGCCGGCGGCTCGGCGGAGCCCGTGACGAGCGAGCTCGGCGACGAGGACGAGCCGATCTCCATCAACTACACCTCAGGGACAACCGGGACGCCCAAGGGCGCCGTCTACCACTACCGCGGCGCGTATCTCAACGCGCTGGGCGAGGTCATCGAGACGCGCCTGACCCCGGAAAGCGTGTACTTGTGGACCCTGCCCATGTTCCACTGCAATGGCTGGTGCTTTACCTGGGCGGTCACCGCGGTCGGAGGCCGCCACATCTGCCTGCGCAAAGTGGAGCCCGGGCGGATCTGGGAGCTGATCGACAGCGAGGGCGTGACGCATTACAACGGCGCCCCTACGGTCCAGGCGTCGATCCTCGACCACAAGAGCGCCCGCAAACTCGATCACGAGATCATCACGACGGTGTCAGGCTCGCCGCCGACCCCCCAGCTGTTCGCCCGTCTGACCGACATGGGGCTACGGCCCATCCACGTCTACGGGGCCACCGAACTGTACGGTCCTTACATGATCTGCGAGCGCCAGGAGCGCTGGGCGGACCTTCCGGTCGAGGAGCAGGCCCGGCTACTGGGACGCCAGGGCGTGCATTACCTGATCGCTGATCCGGTGCGAGTCATCGACGACCAGGGCCGCGAGGTGCCGGCCGACGGCGAGTCACTCGGCGAAGTCCTGATGCGCGGCAACAACGTGATGACCGGCTATTTCGAAGATCCCGAGCAGACCAGGGAGACGCTCGCGGGCGGCTGGTACCACTCGGGCGACCTCGCGGTCCGCCATCCCGACGGCTACATCGAACTGCGTGACCGCAAGAAGGACATCATCGTCTCCGGCGGCGAGAACATCTCCACCATCGAGGTCGAGACGGCGATCGGCAAGCACCCGGCCGTCGCCGCCGTGGCGGTCGTATCCACGCCCGACGAGAAATGGGGCGAGCGGCCCAAGGCCTTCGTCGAGCTCAAAGACGGCGAGCACGCTTCCGCCGAAGACATCCTCGCCTTCGCTAAAGAACACCTCTCCGGCTACATGCGGCCGGCCACGGTCGAGATCACCGAACTGACCAAGACAGCCACAGGAAAGATCCAGAAGACGGAACTACGCAATAAGGAATGGGCCGGCCACGACCGCAGAATCGGCTGACACCAGAAGATCTCGGTGACTACGTCGCGTCGCGAGATCAACCGCATTGATATCTGGCATGACTGCGCGCTCGGGCGCACAGCGGCTGACTACTTATCGGCAACCTTGTTTGCCCCGCGGTCCGAGCCGCTTACTCATCTCGGCCACGGCAGCGCCTGATCGTCACGTGCCGGGACGACATACTCTGCACGTGGCTGCCCGCATCGGCGAAGTGCTCTCGTACTGAGCGATGCCCTACGCGTGGGCCACCACGCTCATCACGGAAGGCAGCTCTTAGCTGATTGCGGAGTTCAGCTGTTGAAACCCCGCTCGGCCCGGCTCCCCATCGGCCGCTGAGCCACGCTGGTGCGATTTCCCCTAATCCACGCACTGCTCGAACACGCACACTGGGCGGCCGGTCATCACGTCCGCCCTGCTCCCCGGCTGTACCGCCGCCTCCTGTGCGGGAGGCAGCCATGACGGCCGGGCCCGTTGCCCCTGTGATCCCCGCCGCCAGCCGTGGCCGCCTCCGGCCGGGCAGGCCCGGTGCGGGCCGGCCGATGCCGCTGGCCAGCCCGCCGGGCCGGCCGGACGTGGTCTATGGCTTGGGGCCGCATCGATGCCTCGGGCCGGGTCGCGGACCGGGTGACGATCACTGCGCTGGGCTGGCGCTGCGGTGACCGGCTGACCCTCACCGCCGACGCCGGGGTACTGATCGCGCGCCACGACCCGGGCGGCCTGGTTACCGTGCCGGCCAGGCCGTACATCGTGATCCCAGCCTCGCTGCGCCGCCGCTGGGTTCTTTGGCTGCGCAGGGCGCACCTTTGGCGCGCCAGGCCGCCCGGCCTACAGTCACCGTGCCGGAGCGCCAGCGGGTGACCTACGCCTTCATCGGCACGGTCGGGCAGCAGGCGTCCCGGCCGCGACTGATGTCGGTGGCGCACCTAGCCGCAAGTTTTCGCCTAGGCAGGTTGCGTGACTACCGGCGACGGGGAAGGGGCGCCGGGCCGGACCTATGCCTTACTCTGTGATCTTTTCCACAGGCACTCGGCGCCGCCGTAGAAAGGAGCGTTGGCCGCGGCCGTTCCGTTCGGATTCCAAACGGAGACCGTAATTTCGACGTCGCCTGAACAAGGATCGGGAATCTCACGTTCTGACTGGACCCGGCGTCTACCTGGCATGGCGAAGCGACCTTCCGGACAGATCGTGGCTGCAACTCCGGGTGCTAGCGGGCTCATCTTCGAAGCGATCGCGCAGGCCAGACTCCGAGAGATCAAGGCGGCTGGAGCGGATGAGGCTGGCAACCAGCTAACCGTGCAGGTTGATACCGAGGGCGGCAGTCCGCTGCGCTGCTGCCTGCGGGAATCCGACCCCGGCGAACGGGTGCTGCTCATCGCCTACACACCGCCCGGCACCCGTGGTGCCTACGCCGAACGCGGCCCGGTATTCATCCACGCAGAGCCTTGCGCCGGCTACCTGACTCCAAGCCGGTACCCGCCCGGCCTGAGCCACCGCCTGCAGGTCGTTCGCGCCTACGACCGGGACGGCCGGATCGCCGGCGGCGTCATGGTAAACGACGGCGAGCAGGCTATGACCGTCATCCGCGAACTGCTCGCCCAGCCGGATATCTCGCTCGTCCACCTACGCAACGTGGGCTACGGCTGCTACAACTTCGTCGTCCGGCGCGGTTAAGCTCATCGCCGGCGCTCGGAGGGCGGGGGCGCGGCAGGTCGACTCGTCAGTGCTTAATTCGCGCCGGTTCCGTACACCCCGTAGGGTGCCAGGTCAGCACCGAGATGAGCAGGTAATGGGTGCGCGCGACGCAGTCTGGGGACATGATGCTCCAGCCAGCGGCGCATCTGGCACTGGATCGCGGAAGACCTCGCTGATCACCATCGCGACCTGCCCGGTCTGCTCGCCACCTGATGGGCTCAGCTCCTCGGCGGTGGCCCAGACTGCGGCATCAGCCGCCCGCCGCAGCGCACGCTCTTGCTCACTGCCGAGTACCAGCTCGGTCAGCTTCTTGCGGCCAGCGTCGGCAAGCTGCCCGACCAGCCACCCCCCAAGAACGTCAGTAACGAACACCACGTCAGCAGTCTGCCAGCCGCGTGCAGATTCCGGCATTCCCGCCAGCGTCCTCGTTACCGGCACCAAAGCCCCTCAACGACACGAAATCTTAGCCGAATGACGAAAGCTTGGCCGCAAGGTTCACGCGGACATCGAGCACAGATCAGGCCCGTTCGGGCGTGACCCTCAGCGCTACCCGCCACCGGCGGAGTCGTGCTGCACCCGCCACGGTTGCTCCCGGCGCGGTCATAGGGACGCGACCGTCCCGCTAGACGATGAGACAAGGAGACGTGCCTTACCCCGGCAGGCCTGGTAGGACTGCTTCGTGGTCCCGCTCGTGTGCCAGCACTGTGTGGAGTTCTGAGTCCGAACTGGCCACGCTCTCCTCACCATGGCCCCGCTGCGCGGCGCGCTCGGCGAAGAAGTATGCCCCCATGGTGAAGACCAGCATCCCGGCGAGTAGCTGCATCGAGTACGTGACGTTCATAAGCTCGCTGATGCGCCGCGACGGGTCGCGATTTTCCAGCGCAGTGAGCATCATGTAGCCGCCCCAGCACGCGAGCGCCGCGGAGCCGACGAAGGCCAGGGACAGCGGAAGCCGCAGCGGCAGGGCACCGGCGCGTGGGAACGCGACCAGCAGCAGCCCCGTCACCGTCATCACCGCGAACAAGACGTAGGCCGCCTCGAGTGCGTAGAAATCACTCGTCCGTTCGGCGATCGTGGTGGCGGTGAGTCCGCTCGTCGAACCGGTGGCCCACAGCAGATGGGCCGTCAACGGCACGAGCACTACTGCGGAGGCCATCAGAGCCGTGGCTCGCTGCACGCCACGCGTCGGACCCTGCCCCGCCAGCCCCGAGATCCGGCCTCGCCACAGATGTCCCCAGCGCGCGCGTGCATACAGGACGAAGAGCGCACCCAGGGCGAGAGCCTGGACGATGAAGCCGGTGTAGACGACGGTGAACACCCACTCGTCCAGGAACGGGCGGGCGGCAGGTCCGCCGGAGGGCGCCGCGGTTCCACCCAGCAGCCGAGCGCCGAGTTGCAGCGGGTAGCCGACCATGATCGGGCTGAGCAGACCGGTGGCGGCCCAGGCCGGAAGGATGAGGAACCAGACCGGCACCCGTCGACCCCATGGCTGGGTGAGCAGCAGTGCGAGCACGACTACCATCGAATCGAGCAGGGCGCTCTCGATGCTGCCGACGATCATCGCGGTGCGGTGCTCGAGCAGCATGCTGCCATCGGGGATGCCGACGCGGCTGCCCGACGCCCATGCGATCTTGAGCGCGAGATAGGGCACGCAGGCAGTGAAGGCCAGAGCGCGCAGGACTCGTGCCGCCCTGCGAGGCTTGTCGAACACCACTGCTCTCATCAGCACACTCCTACATAACGAAAGCTTCTCGAATTGATGGTGGAC
>DAIOWL010000562.1:0-4281 GCA_036758545.1 Streptosporangiaceae bacterium
GGCCCGTCGGCCGGTGCGGCACGGGTCTGGGCGGGAGCCACGTCTACTGAGCAGGCCTGGAACTCGTTCCGCGCGCGGGTAGCGGAGCGGAGCCCCGGGCACCGTGGGGGGGATACGGTGCTGCCAGGGGCCCCGCCCCTGACCCGGCTCGCTACCTGCCCTGGGGCAGTTTGTGGCCGGGCTTATACAACAGCATGCCCGGACCGAAGCGCGTTTCAAAGAGGAATTCCTATATTCTCGGCCGAGAGCATTAACTTGCCGGAAGGGCTCTTCGGCCCGGAGCGATGTTCCAGTCGGCTTCAGTAGCCCCGGTTGACGGGGCTGGCGCTGCGCCGGAGCGGACGTGGTCGCGAGACGGCAGTTGCCCCGATACGCCGGCGGCTGCCGGGAAGGCTGCTCCAGGGACTGGCGAAATGGAATAGTGGCGTGCGTTGGGCCGCCAGGGGGCAAAATGGCCTGGTGACATCAGCTTGGTCCGCAATGCCTGAGATGCTCGCCCTGCGCGACACGGATCCGCGCGAGGTGGGTGTCTACCGGCTGCTCGGCCGCCTCGGGGAGGGCGGGCAGGGCGTTGTGTTCCTGGCTGAGGGTCCTACCGGAGGCTCGGCGGCCGTCAAGCTTCTGCCGCCAACGACAGACCCGCAGGTCCGCAGCCGCTTTCTGAAGGAGGTCGCCGCGGCGCAGCGGGTCGCCCGGTTCTGCACCGCGCAAGTTCTGGACGCGGGGATCTTCGAACGGCGGCCGTTCATCGTCAGTGAATACGTCAGCGGGCCATCGCTGGTCGAGGTCGTCGAGCAGCTCGGGCCTCACGGCGACGCCGCACTCGAGCGCATCGCCGTCGCCACGCTGACCGCGCTGGGCGCGGTGCATGCCGCCGGGATGGTGCATCGCGACTTCAAGCCCGGCAATGTCCTGCTCGGGCCCGACGGGCCAGTGGTGATCGACTTCGGGCTGGCGGCCGTGCCCGGGATGACCACGGTCTTTTCTGGCGAGGTCGCTATCGGAACTCCGGCGTTCATGGCCCCTGAGCAGCTGGCCGGGACCCGGGTGACCGCGGCGGCCGACATGTGGTCGTGGGCTGTGACGATGGTGTTCGCGGGTACCGGTGAGTTGCCGTTCAAGGGCGATTCGCTGACCGCCACGGCGTTCGCCATTCTTCATTCCGAGCCAACGGTGGGCAGGCTTCCCGAACCACTGGAGTGGCTGGTCCATCGCTGCCTCAACAAGGACCCAGCCGGCAGGCCGTCGGCCCGCGACGTGCTCGACGAGCTAGTGGCCGCCGGAGCGCGGCTCCCGGGACCGTTGCCGCCGATGGTCTCCGCTCTGGCCGCGGATGAGGCGACGGCAACCAGCTCACAGCGTGCATCTGCCGCACCGCCGAAGCCGCGGCATGGCAGCGGCGATGGCCTGCTCGCTGCCCGGCCGGCGTCCGGGCCCCGGTCGGCGCGGCACGGGAACCGTCGCCCCTGGTGGCGTCGGCGAGTACCCGTAATTCTGGCCGCGATCCTGCTGGTTGCCAGCGTCGGCGTGATCGCTGTCAATCTTCCCTGGCGCGGCGCAGCGTCTGAGCGGCTAGCAGGCAGCCATGCTCAGGTCAGCCACCCACTCACCGCTGAGGCCGCGGCTAGAACGGACGCCATCACCTGGATCCTGCAGCAGGTCAGCCGGGCCGCAGTCGTGTCATGCGATCCCCAGGTGTGCCTGGGTCTGGTTAGCCGAGGCTTCCCGTCCGGGAACCTTTTGACGCTCGGGCCCACGTCGAATGATCCGCTTGGTTCTGCGCTGGTGGTCGCCACGGGCCCGATCCGAGCTCAGTACGGCGGCCGGCTGGTTTCCGTCTATGCCCCGGCCCTCATCGCGCGCTTCGGCTCCGGGAACGCCAGGATCGATATCCGGCTGGTCTTTCCCGGCGGTGCCGCCAGATACAACGCCGTTGAACAGACGGCGCTGCGGGCCAGGAAGGTTGCCGGCGCCCAGCTGCTGACGAACAGCCAGATCGCGGCCTCGGCCACCGCCAGGGCACAACTTCTCAGCGGCGATGTTGATCCACGGCTGCCCCAGCTTCTCGCCATCATGGCCGAAAGCCACCCGGTGCGCATCGTTGACTTCGTCGACCAGTCGCCTGGTGGCGGACCTGCCAGCCTGCTGCGGTCAATGGACTTGGCCGCGGTGGACGATGCGGCGCACCTGACTCGTGCCGCGTACCTCGGCTGGATGCAAGCGTTCATTGGCGGGCAGCGAGCCCAGTATCTCCCTGCATCCGTGCGACAGGTCACGCTGCGTACTGGCCAAGCCGTGCTGAGGATCGGGTATAACGCGCCGAGCCCGCTCAGCTAGCCGAGATCCGAGCCTGGTACTAGCTGTCAGCCGGGCCCGAGCAGCGGATCGACGACCCACCCCGCCGGGCTGACGGAGCAGACGTCCGGCTGCGTGGCCGGAGCGCCCTTGCGCCTCCCCTCCTCAAGGCGCAAGGACGCTGCCGGTCCGCAGCGAGCCGATCCTGGTACATCTAGGAAGAAACAAGAAATTTTCTGTGTATTAGGCACCGTAGACCAGTAGAGATAAGAAGTAAAGACCATGGGTAAGATAAGCTAGGAAGAAAGACGCAGACCTAGGCCGCTAACCGCGACATGAGAGCTAGAATCTTCTATCTGCTTCTGATAGGGATAGTCACGTGGCGGTGGGGGACTAGCATCTGCTCGCGGGAGGACGGTCATATGGCCGGTGAGGACTGGCGGCGGCTCGCCGACTACGTTGTCGCCCGCCGGGTCGAGCTAGGCATGCGGGACAGGCGAGCCCTTGCCGAGGCGACCGGGGTGACGGAGCGGACGCTGGGAAAGCTCGAGAACGGCCAGCACGTTTCCCCCAGCACCCTCGGTATGGTCGAGAACCGGCTCGGCTGGAGTCCGGGTTCGTGCCGACGGATCCTGGAAGGCGGGGAACCGAAGGTGGGGTCGCCGGACCTCGGGCATGCCGAACATGAGGACCCGACGCTGTGGCACATCGCGAGCACGCCGGGACTGCCTCCCGACGTGGTTCGCGGCCTCGTCGCCCTCGCCCGGAACTGGCGGCAAGGCGACGACGGCGCGGACGAGCAGGCCCAGCAGCGCACTTGACCGACTTCCCGCGATCCGGCGGGTTCGAGTCGGTCACGCAGTTCCCGAGCCTGCGAGACAGCGAAGCCCGGGGCTAGCGCCAGCCGTACCGCTGATGCAGCCGACCCGTGACCCGCTCGAACGGCTCGCGTGGCAGGGCCGACGCTTCCCGGCGCATCCCGCCCTCGTGCACCCGGATCACCCGGTCCAGGTTGACCCAGGACGGCCGGTGCTCGCCGTCCCACCCGCCCGCGCCGACGGACACAAAGTCGCCCTCGCCGTCGTGGTCCTTGCTGGTCAGCTGGACAGCCAGGTAGGTGCCTGCCGGTTCGGCGGCCACCACGAGCACCGGCCGGTCCTTGCCCCGCCCGTCGTTCTCCTCGAACGGCACCCAGGTCCAGACGACCTCGCCGGGATCGGGGGCCCCGTCCGTCTGCGGCGAGTAGCTCATCCGCACCGGCCCGATGCGGTGCGGATCGACCTCCGCGGTGGCATCCGGCCCGGACTCGCCCGGCACGACCTCCGCATCCGCGCCCGACGACCGCGCCCGCTCCCGGGCCGGGTGACCGTGCGCCGCCGCCGGCCGCCGCCTGCTTCTCCGTCCTGCCTCCCGCGAGGGCGTCCCATCCTGGCGGCGGCCGCTCGTCATCGCGTCGGACACGGACTTGATCAGATCCCCCAGCAACCCCATGCCGCCACAATAACCGGACCAATGACGGCTCAGCAGGGTCGATGCGGGTGGTTCGCCGGGAGAACCGGCCGGCCGGACGCAGTTGGCCGGGCCCGGGTGGGTGGCTCACCGCCCGGTGTCGGGGTGCCGACGTCATGGCAGGGTCGGCGCGAAACCTGACTTAGGGAACAGCCCGGGATACGCGAACACGGTGATCTCCGAGATCGCGACGCCAGAAAGTCCCAGGACGACGAACCCGAAGCTTCGATACATGCTGTCTCCCCAGGCTCTCAGATAAGCGGCCGCCGCTGGCTGCCTGTTGGCGCGGGTCGGCACGAGCCGCCAGTCACCGGCCCGGTCGCGACCCCACCCGCGACGGAACTCGGCGGCCACCGCGTCCCGCCCCTCGAACCACACTGCCCGCGGCGGCATCGTGAAGCGCGCCGTGTCGGCGAGCAAGCGGGCGAGAGCGCCGGCATCGGCGGCTTCGTGGGCAGCGATGTAGCGCCCGAGCAG
>DAIOWL010000562.1:4291-5166 GCA_036758545.1 Streptosporangiaceae bacterium
GGGTCGACGCGAAACCTCCCACAGGGAACAGCTCGGGTACGCGAACGCGGTGATCTCCGAGATCGCGACGCCAGACGTAGCGCCCGAGCAGCCGGTCCTCCTGCGCCGTTGACGGCTGCGCGGACCAGTCGTGGCGGTCGTCGGGTGTGTTGCGCTGCAGGGATGCACGAGCTCGCTGCAGCGCGCTGTCGACGGCCGCGACCGAGCAGTCGAGCGCCGCGGCGATCTCGGGGCCGGTCCATCCCGACACCTCGCGCAGGAGCAGGACCGCGCGTTGCCGGGGCGTGAGGAGCTGGATGGCAGCGAGGAAGGCGAGCGACACGGTCTCCTTCGCGATCATCAGGCTCTCGGGATCGGCCTCCTCGAGGAGCGCGTCGGGGTACGGCTGGAGCCAGGCGACGTCCGGATACTCGGGAGCGTCGGTCTCGCCCGGACGCTGCAGCTGATACGGGAGCGCTCTGCGCCGGCCCCGCCGGAGGTGGTCAAGGCAGGTGTTCGTCGCGATCGCGTACAGCCACGCGCGGAACGTCGAGCGACGCGCGAACGAGCGCCGGCCGTGCCACGCTCGCAGGAGCGTCTCCTGTACCAGGTCCTCGGCTTCGTCGAACGAGCCGAGCATCCGGTAGCAGTGGACGTGGAGCTCTCGTCGGTACTTCTCGGTGAGTCGGCTGAACGCGCCTGGATCGCCATCGGCAGCTGCCGTGACAAGCCGGTCGAGTTCGTCGCGTTCAGGCTCGGCCATCGGCGCCTGGCTGGAACGAGCCGAAGGTCAGGGGGCCAGCGGGCTGATACGTGTGGACCACGACGCCGGACTCGGATGTCCTCGAGCCAACCATCCGCAGCCCAGTCGGGGGAAGGCCGTCGCCGAAGAGACG
>DAIOWL010000563.1:0-2450 GCA_036758545.1 Streptosporangiaceae bacterium
GTGATCCTCAAGGTCACACCGGACAAGGTCAACACCCCGCGCCTGCTCGAGCGCTAAGGATCTTCAACGGCCACGGTTACTGGCCGCGGGGGACACTGGAAACCCCTCAGCCGCTGTGGCACCACCCGGAGGACCCCGGCTTACGCCATGGAACCCGGCTTCCACTGCGTCAGAACGCACTGGATCCGGGGTTTCATGACGTTCCAGCTGGTCCGGCGCATCGAACCGTGAGGCTGATGGTGCGGGCGTGGCCTCAGTCCGGTTCCGGGAGGAGGCCGCCCGGCTGCGGCCTCGGTGCAGGTTCTGCGGCACCTTGAAGGCCTCGCCCGGCTGGGGTCTCAGCGCAGGTTCTGCGGCACCTTGAAGGTGTCGCAGACGGCCCGCCACACCACCTTGGCGTCTACGCCGTCCGCCAGGGCGCGCTCGACCGTGCGCCCGCCGAGCTGGCTGAACACGTAGTCCTTGGCCACGCTCTGTGCGTAGGCGTCACCGAACTGCGCGTTCATCCGATCCCAGAATTCCGTCAGCCGCACGCGCCTAGATTACTGCCGCCTCGGAGTCGAACCGCGCGGCGGCAGGAATAGGTCAGCGCTGGCCAGCCGGGACGGATAGGGCATCCCTGGCGACTTTTTGCCCGATGTGTCGTTATTGAATACGTGGGAAGTAGACGGGAAAAGGCGCACTTCGTGATCTTGGTCGTGCGCCGTCCGACCAGAGCGCCGGCATAGCGGGGCCGGCCGTGGCGGACACTGCGCGTGATGGAGGGCGTATGGCCGCGCCGACGGGGGTGAACGCGGAGCTTCCTGGCGAACCGGCGAAGGCCGGGCGGGCCGGGGCAGAGCTCGCGGAGCCGCAGGCAGCCGAGGCGGAAACGTCAGAAACCGGGACGTCAGAGACCGGGATGTCGGGGACCGGGACGTCGGAGACATCCGAGACCGGGACGTCAGAGACGGAGACGCCAGGAGCAGCACCGGTCCAGGCGGCTGACGAGACCGAAGAGAAGGCTGCTCCGGCCGGGGTCATACCAGCCGAGGTCGTTCCCTCGCAGGCCGAGCCGGCCGGGGAAGAAAGAGTGCCCGCCGGACCGGCGGATGCCACATCGGCCGGGACCGGGACGGCCGGGACGGCCGAGACCGAACCAGCCGGGGAAACGGAGGAATCGGACGCCGAGGAGGCCAGGCGGGATGTCAGGCCGCTTGCGGTGGTCGGCATCATCCTCGGCGTCATCGCCCTGGTCGGGGTGGCCGCAGGGGTGCTGGTCGTGGTCACGCACGGGTTCCGGCCCAGGACGGTGGTCACAGTCACCTACCGGCCAGCCGCCGTGTTCGGGCTGCGGCCCGGCCAGTGCGTCAACACCGGGTCGGACGCCCTCAAGCCCACCGTGCTGTCGTGCGCGCGCCCCCACGACGCCGAGGTGTTCGCCGTCTTCACCCTGCCGGCCGCGCCGTGGCCCGGCACCTCCGCGGTGCGGATGGACGCGGACAACGGCTGCGCCAGCCGGTTGGGCAGCTACATCGACCCGCAGCTCGCGACGGCCGGCCTGGCCCAGGAATTCGTCTACCCGAACCGGGACGCCTGGCAAGCCAACCAGCGCACCGTGGTGTGCGAGGTCAGCGCGACGGAAGGGCGGCTCACCGGTTCGGTCCGCGCGAACGGGTGACCCACTCGCCGCGCCGCATCACCGCACGCAGCCCGAACGCCTCGTCGCAGACCACGAGGTCCGCGTCCAGGCCCGGGCACAGGGCGCCGGTGCGTTCGGCCAGGCCGAGCACGCGGGCCGGATTGGTGCTGGCCGCGGCGGCCACGTCGATGACCGGCAGGCCGGCTGCGACGGCGCGCCGGACAACACTGGCCATGGTGGCGGTCGAGCCGGCGATCGCACCGGGCACGCGGGGCCCGGCATCGCCGCCAGACCCGGACCCGGCATCGGCGGCGAGGCGTGCCTCTCCCCCGGCCACGTCGACCCGCATCGAACCGAGCTGGTAGCGGCCATCCGGCATCCCGGCCGCCGCCATCGCGTCGGTGATCAGGACCAGCCGCGCCGGGCCTGCCGCCCGGGCCACCAGGCGGATCGCGGTGTCGTGCAGGTGCACGCCGTCGGCGATCACCTCGCAGCTGACCTCGTCCCGGTCGAGCAGCGCGCCGACCGGGCCCGGCTCGCGGTGATGCAGCGGGCGCATGCCGTTGAACAGGTGGGTGGCGTGGCTCGCGCCGGCGTCGACCGCCGCCGCGGTGACGTCCGCGGTGGCGTCGGTATGACCGACCGCGGCGATGACCCCGGCCTGGACCGCCGACGTGATCAGGTCGGTGGCGCCGGGGAGTTCGGGGGCCAGGGTGATGACGCGCAGCCACCCGGCGGCCATGGCGAGCAGGCGATCGAAGGCGGCGACGTCGGGCGCGATCATGTGCCGCGGATCCTGGGCGCCGCACCTGGCCGCGGCGAGGAACGG
>DAIOWL010000563.1:2550-5164 GCA_036758545.1 Streptosporangiaceae bacterium
CGGGCGGCTCGCCCAGGCCGACCGCGTCGATACGGCTCCCGGCCAGCCGGATCCAGCCGGGGCTCAGCACGGCGTCCGGCGTGACCACGTGGCCGGCGGACAGCACACCAGACGGGGGCAGGCTCATCCAGTGAGGATGACAGACCGCGACAGGGCCCGGGGCTGGTCCGGGTCGATGCCCTTCCGCTCGGCGAGCGCGGCGGCGAGCCGCTGCGCCCCGATCAGCGCGACAAGCGGGTCGGCGTCCGGGGCGATCACGGTGGCGCCAGTGCGGCGGGCGTCGGCGAGCAGGTCGGACGGCACCTCGCCGAGCGCCCACACCACGGTGTTCTCGTCGCTGACGCTGATCGGGCCGTGCCGGTATTCCATCGCCGGATACGACTCGGCCCAGGTACGCGAGGCCTCGCGTAGCTTCAGCGCCGCTTCGTCGGCCACCGGGGCGGCCCAGCCGCATCCGAGGAACGTGAACTCGGCCCGTTCGGCCAATTCCGGCGGCAACGTGCGGGCCACCGCACGCTCGGCCTCAGCCGGCAGGGACCGGACATCTGTCCCGAGCTGCGCACGGAGCAGCACGATCGAGCTGGTGATGAAGCGGCTGGAGACCACCGAGCGCTCATCGGCGAAGTCGAGCAGGACCAGGTGACGGGCCTCGCGCGCGAGCGGCGCGTCCGGGTCGGCGGTGATGGCGGTCGCCGGGATGTCCCGTGGCGCGATGCGCAGGGCAGCGAGAACCTCGGTGGTGGTGCCAGTGCGGGAGATGTACACGAGGCGGTCGTACCGCCGGGCGGCGGGCACCTCCGACGCGGGGAAGGCGTCGGTCTCGCCCTGGCCTGCGGCCTCGCGCAGAGCCGCGTAGCAGCGCGCGACGTTGAGCGACGAGCCGCAGCCGATCGCGGCCACCCGCTCCCCCGGCCCGGGCAGCGCGGTTCCCGCCGAACCCGCCATCTCGATCGCCCTGGACCAGCACGCGGGCTGGCTGGCGAGCTCGTCGGTCAGATAGCTCATGACGCTCCCAATCGATCATTTGCTATGCACGTTTTTGCTCAGTAAATCCCCTATATGAGCATTATAGGTCAGGCGAGGTGATCGCGGAATGGGTGGATCTTGAGGAAGGCGCAACCGTGGTTGAGGAAACGGACGCGGCGTCGATCTAGGGCGGCGGCGAACGTCATGAAACCCGGAATCCATGGCGTTTGATCGCCGTGGATTCGGGGTTTCATGCTGTTGAGGGGCAGCGGGGGGCGCAGTGGGGCTAGGCGGTGACGACGCGGATGCCGCGCTCGGTGAACGCGGCCAGCAGGTCGGGGCGGGCATCGCGGTCGGTGACGATGACATCGATCTCCTCGGTGGCGCAGACCCGCGCGAACGCGCGCTGGCCGAGCTTGGAGCTGTCGGTCACGATCATCACCTGCTCCGCGCGGGTGGCCATGAAGTGGTTGATGCTGGCCTCGCCCTCGTGATGGGCGGTCGCGCCGGTCCGCGGGTCTAGCGCGTCGACGCCGAGGATGGCCCAGTCCAGGGTCAGTTCGGCCAGGACGAGCGAGGCGAGCGGGCCGATCAGCTCGTAGGACTGGCCGCGGGTCACCCCGCCGGTCACCACGATCTTGATGTGCTGGCGGACGGCGAGCTCGTTGGCGATGTTCATCGCGTTGGTCACCACCGTGACGGCCGGCGTGCCGTCGCCGTCCTGCAGGTCGGGCCGGGTGGCCAGGGCCCGGGCGACCTCGCTGGTGGTGGTGCCGCCGTTCAGCGCCACCGACGCTCCGGGGATGAGCAGGGCGGCGGCCGCGCGGCCGATACGCTGCTTCTCCGGGCCGTGCCTGGCGGTCTTGTACCGCAGCGGCAGGTCGTAGGAGACGTGCCCGGCCGTGGCGCCGCCCCTGGTCCTGGTCACCAGCTGCTGCTTGGCCAGCTGATCCAGGTCACGACGGATGGTGGCCTCGGAGACACCGAGCGCCCGGGCGGCTTCGGCCACGGTGAGCTGCCCGTCGCCGGGCAGCAGGTCGAGCAGGGCATTCCAGCGCTGATACCTCGCCACGGAAACGGACCTCCCCAGGAACGCGCAAGCCAACTGCGCGATTATGCGCAGTTTATGGCCGCACGACGCATTCGCGATACAGCGGGACAGTGAATTTTTGTCAGCATCCGCCCGGCGGACCGGGGACACCAGGGCCGGCCGCGGGCTGATAGACGGTCCCGGTCACCACGGTGCGCTGCACGGCGCCGAAGTGCACCACGTACCACACGCCCCGCCAGGAGATCAGCGAGGCGATGCCGAACGACCGTTCCTGACCGTGCACCCGGTACACGAAGCGGGCGCCGGGCACGTGCCAGTAGCCGATCTTGTTGTGGCACGCGCCCGGGTAGACCCAGGCCGCGTACTTGTTCGGCACGACGACCCGGTCCAGGTGCGCGCCGGAACCCACCAGGCGGTGCGCCGCGCGGACGTCGAGGACGAAGTCGGACCAGAGCCGGTCCTGCCAGTCGGGGACGGGGTACGGGATCGCCTTCACCTGCTGGTACGCCGCGAGAGGGAAGAAGCCGGGCCGGGCGAAGCGCGGGTTCCCCGTGGTCACCGCCAGCCACAGATCGGCCATCGCGTTATCGAAGGCGG
>DAIOWL010000564.1:0-5156 GCA_036758545.1 Streptosporangiaceae bacterium
GTCGCGGGCGCTGACCAGTCGGCGGGCATGCTAGCTCAGGCCCGGGCGCGGGGCATCGCATTCTCCCTCGAGCGCACATCGCTGCAGGACCTGTCCTATGCCGGCCGGTTCGACGCTGTCCTGGCCATCGAGGCGATGCAGCACATCCCGCCCGAAGACTGGCCCGGCGTGCTGGCTAACCTGCGCCGGGCCGTCCGGCCGGGCGGCCTGGTGTACCTGACGGTCCAGGACCTGCACCAGCACCATATCCAGCGGGCCTTCGAGAGCCTTTGCGCACGCGGGCTGCCCGCGGTGCGGGGCGAGCTCGCCGAGGAAGACACGCCCGGTTATCACTATTTCCCGGGTCGTGACCAGGCAGCGGACTGGTTCGGGCGGCAGGGGCTGGTGATCGTCGATGAGGGGTTCTGGCGGGGAAACGGCTGGGGCCATCACCACTTCCTGCTGCGCCCCGGCCCGGCTTCGCCAGTATCATGACACGGTCCCGTACCGCGAGGCCCAGCTCAGCTGGCTGCTCCGGGAACGCCCCGGTCAGGCGGACCAGAACGACCTGATCTGGATGCCCCGGCTCGTGATCCCGAGGTGCCGCCAACCGTGCAGAACGGCTATACGCGGTCTACTGTGCGGGAACTGATCACGCTCGGTATTAGTGTGAGGCGCAGTATGAGTGCCTGCACGATTGGCAGGTATGGGACGTCCGTTGGGACCGGTCGCGCTAGATTCCCTGGGCGGCAAGACCACTCCACCGATCTCGTCTACAGTAGGCCGCGCATTCCGCGCAGCGAAATGGTGTTGCTAAGCAACCCGGCCCGGGTGTCTACGGCGGTGGGGTGCTGCTCAGCAGCCTTCGGAGGTTGGCGTCGATGCGGTCGAGGGCTGCGGCGAGGGCATCGAGCTCGTCGTCTGCGATGCCGTCGAATACGAGCTGGCGTTCGATGATGGTGTGGTCAAGCAGTCTCGCGGTGACCCGACGGCCTTGCTTGGTGAGTGACAAAAACCAGCTGCGGCGGTCAGCCGGGTCGGGCGACCTGCGGACCAGGCCGCGGGCAACGAGCGCGTCTACCAGCCGGCTGACATTGGGGGGATCGGCGAGGACGCGCTCGGCGAGGTCGACCTGGCGGACGCGCGGGCCCTGGGCGACGCGGGCGAGGATGAACCATTGCTCGGGCGAGATACCTGGCACGTGGCGATCCAAGAAGCGGGCAAGGTGCGTGCGGAGCAGCCGGTTGGTGCGGTTCAGCCGGAAGGCCAGGGCGTCGTCGAGGCCTGGGGACCGGTGGCGCACGGCGGGCTGGGCGGAGACCGGCGTCACGGCCCGACGCGCTGCGACTCGTAATACGCCGAATCGGGCTGGCCGTCGATCAGCGGGAACAAGACGGCGGCGGCGGCCTGGAAGTACTCCGACGTCAGGTAGGCGTCAGCGGCCTCCCGGTCGGCCCATTCCTCATATAGCAGGAAGCTGGCGGGATCACCGGGAGCGCGGTAGACGGCGAACCGCTGGCAGCCCGCGAACGTGGCTGGCACCTCTTGTTCCTCCTTCTTCAGCTGAGCGACGAAGGCGTCGCGGTCCTCTGGCCGGACCTGAACAGCGACTCTGACGGTGAACACCGGGCCTCCCAGATAGTGGCGCTAACAATAGTTGCGTACGCCATCATATCAGGAGTCGACGGCCCCGGTGCCCTCCCGAGAGCTGTCAGGCCACCGGGCCCGCGGCGGGCCCTTCCGGCAAGAGCGCGCAGCCCTTCATCCCTGGGGTGCAGATCCCGCAAGCCCAGGCCAGGCCCAGCCGCTGGCCCCCGTCGCGACGGGCCGCCCGGACAGGGCAGGGTCAGCAGCACCAGGGGAGGCTGCTGGCCTGAGCCGCCTGCGCGGGCCGCGGAAAGGACGCCTTTCATCACGGCCACCCCCGGCGCGGCGCCAACAAGGCCCTGCCCGGGCAGCCTCCAGCACCGGGAGCGCCAAACGAGCAGGGTGCTCGGCTTCACTGCGCGATCGGCGTGGCAGAACAACCCGATCTGCGCAGGGCCGGGACTGTGGCACCACGCGCAGCTCGGCGGGCAGCTCGGCGGGTCCGGTGCCACTCGAGGCCGGACATGACCTGACCGTAGTTATCGGTATTGGCGGCGCTGCGCTTGCAGCAGGTCGTGGCGGAGGTCGACAGGCAGATCGACAACGGAGATGGTGACGCCGAGATCCTGGAACGCCCGAGCTGCCCATGACCGGGCACCGGGCATAAAGGGCGCTGCGGCGAGGGGATCGCTCAGGCACAAGATCAGCCGCGGCCGAGGGTACATGGTGGTAGCGATCCAGGTCAGCTTGAAGGCATCGGCCAGTACCTTATGGCGCTGGGCTGACTTGGGCGGTCCCTGATGGGCCCAGCACTCGACCAAGATGGACCGATCTGCATCCGCGCCATCGACCTCGACGCGCTCGCCTGATGGCACAGCGAGCCTGGCAGGGTTCAGGCTCCGGCCCAGCTGCTGGCCGAGCAGGTCCAGCATCACCCGCTCAGCATCACGCTGTTCCCGCGAACTGCCCGGCGGCAACTCGTGGCCAGCCTGAGCCGCAGCACTTTCGGTAAGCGCGGCCATCTGGGAAACGCCAGCATCGGAAGGTCCTGGGGCGCCATCCGGCTGATGGTCGCGGCTCCCGAGCCACTCGTTAACGATCTTCCCGTCGGGACCCGATCGCCGTCGTACCAGCCCGGCGTGCTCTAGTTCGCGGCAGATCTGGTTGACCCTCTGCCGGGGCGAGATATCGGTCCGGTCTGCGAGCTGATCGTCGTCAAGAGGACGCGAACTGATGCGTATCGCCTCGCTGATGCGGTCGCGGTGGCTGCCGGGTTGCATGCCCGCCAGTATGCTCTCCCCTCTTGGTCTCGGCTGCTCAGGTCATCGTCACCGGCGAAACAATGACGCCGGTATGCCGACGGGCGTCCAAACGCCGATTACGAGCGCTGGCCCCCCAATTCAGCGCGGATCCGGTATGCGCGCAGATGGCCCGGTTCTGGGCGGCTTGGCTCTTATGAGACCTTCGGTTCATGCCCTATAACCCAGCGCGGTAGCAGCCCTGCTGATTCCGCATAGGTAGTCTGGCGCGGCTGCCTCGTGATCGCCCGGCGGATGGTTCACCCGCTCCGCCACGGGACGGGGTGGCGGGTGAACCGCACCAGCATCCGTGCCGGGGTCACGGGCTGTGCCCGTCGGCTGGTTCCGGGACGCCGGTTTGTTCTCCGTCGTGCTCTGCCCGCCGGAGCATGGCATTATCTAGGGCGAGCACGCCATCGCGAGGAGGGCGGAATGACCGGACCGGGCCAGCCGGAGAACGGGGTACCGGCAGAGATCCGCACGGACATCGCGCACCCGGCCCGGGTATATGACTACTGGCTGGGCGGTAAGGACAACTTCGCCGCGGACAGGGCAGCCGGCGAGCAGGTGATGCAGGTAATGCCGGAGATCCTGGACACCGTGCGCGGCAACCGCCAGTTCCTGGTGCGCGCGGTCCGCTTCCTTCGCGATGCCGGGATCCGCCAGTTCATCGACCTCGGCAGCGGGCTGCCGAGCAGCCCGAACGTCCATGAGATCGCCCAGGCGGGCGACACCGGCGCGCGGGTCGTGTACGTGGACAACGACCCGGTGGTGTCCGTGCACGCCGAGGCGCTGATGGCGCCGAACCACACGACCGCGGTTGTCCGGGCCGACCTGCGCGACGTGGACGAGGTCTTGTCCAAGGCCGGGGGACTGCTCGACTTGGCCCGGCCGGCCGGGCTGCTGTTCGTCGGGTGCCTGCACCACATCGCGGATTCCGACGACCCGGCCGGCGTCGTGGCCCGGTATCTGGCGGCGCTCGCGCCGGGCAGCTACCTGGTCATCTCGCATGCCACCGATGAGCGCTCGCCGGAGAAGATGCGCGCGAACTCCGAGGTGGCCCAGAGCAGCGGCGCCGTGCTCATCCCCCGCGGCAAGGACGCGATCGTGCGCATGTTCAACGGGCGCGAGCTGGTCGAGCCCGGGCTGGTCCTGGTCTCCTACTGGCGGCCGGACGGCGGTGATCCGGGGCCGAACGCCGACCGGGCCTGGGCCTACGGCGGGGTCGCCGCCCTTTAGCGCCAGCGGCCGCCGGAATGCCCGGCCTCAGCCGCGGTCCTCGGCAGGGCCTGGCATCGTCTCGCGTCTTCTCGGCAGGCACAGTAGCCCGGGCTCGCCTGGAGGGCACGCTCGCACGCATCGCCGGCATAAATGGCGGCGGCAAACAGGCGCCCCGGTACGCCGAAGCGAAGCGCAGAATAGCTGTTCGGCGCGGCATGAGCGTGAACACCAGCCAGCCCAGGCGGCGCCAGATCGGCGGGTACGCGTGCGGTTATCAGGCGATCTTCGTGCCGTCGATCGCCCTCGCCAGTCCCGGCTACGACGGTCAACCAGCCGTATATTTATACATCGCCGCGCTCGAGGTGAACGTCCTCAATTGCCGCTGGGAGCGCGATCAGATGTCGCGGATCTGTGCCCGGGCGTGTCCGTCCGGCGGGCGAGCGGGGCCGTGTGCTGTACGGCTCGGTTCCGCGCGCTGCCGACCGGGGATCACAGATGGATCCGGCCGGCGGACACACACCCCGAGCAGGCGCCGGGCCAGCCGGGCAGTCAGGCGTGGCACCTGCCCGGTCAGCTCGTGTGCCGGCGGCTCTTGCCTGATGCCGACGACGACGAGGGCGAGCAGGACCAGGACGAGCCCCATGGCGGCGGCGGAGAGGATCAACGTGGCGGGCATCAGCGTTCAGCTCCCTTACTGATAGTGCGGAGCATGAACGAGGCCGCGAAATACACACCGGTCGGCGGACGTGCCGGTCAGCACGCATGAACTGCAGCCTTACTGGCCCTCAGGCCAATGCCGTTGCTTGACTTAGCGAAGTATCGCGGGATGGAGCATGAGTATCTTGGCGGCCACCCGGCGGGTAGGGCGGCGGACCTGGCCTGCCGGCCAGGAGTACTTCGAGGCCGGGCGCTTGAGGCGCCGGTCGGCCTCCCGCAGGCGCCTGACCCCGTTGTCGAGCTTGCGGCGGACCTTCGCGGCCATCGTCGCCATGAGCTGCTTGATCTGCACCGATGTCTGTGCGTACTGGCGGATGACCCTGCGCCGTACGTTCTTGAGGACTTTGGTGAAGG
>DAIOWL010000565.1:0-2105 GCA_036758545.1 Streptosporangiaceae bacterium
CTCGGGATTCATCTACTACGTCACGCTGTTCTTCCAGAACATCGAACAGTGGTCGGCGCTGCGCACCGGCCTGTCCTGGCTGTTCTTCTGTATCCCGTACTTCGTCGTGGCCCAGCTCGGAAAGCGGCTCGCACGATGGCTGCCCGCAGCCTGGGCGGTGGGGTCGGGCTGCTTCATCGCCGCCGCCGGCGTGCTCGGGATGAGCCAGCTGACAACGACGACACCGTTTTCGTGGCCCGCAGCGTGCTACATCGTGGTGGGAGTGGGCTTCGGCCTGATGGTCCCGGCGGGCTCGTCTGCGGCCATGGCCGAGGTTCCCCCGGGATCATCCGGGATCGGCTCGGCCCTGTTCAACTCCTGTCGCCAGATCGGCACGGCAATGGGGCTGGCGATCTTGGGATCCGTCGCCGCCAGCGTGATCTTGGCCGAATGGCACCGGCGTGCTGGATCTCTCCCGCCGGCCGAACGGCAGCCGGCCTCACAGCTCGCTGCTGATGTCGCGGGCGGCCAGGCGCACCTGGTCGCCGCGTCCGCCGGGCAGGACCTGCTCAACCCGGCGATTGCGTCATTCCTCAGCGGCTTCGAGGTCGCCCTGCTTCTGGCCGGCGTGATCCTCGCTGCCGCCGGCGTGGTCGGCATCCGAGGCCTCCGGCATCTGCAGATGCCCGGGTCCTCGCAACCCCGATGACAGGCGCGAGCGCAGATCTCGTAATCGCTGAGGGACTACGTACCGCCGATACGACTCCGGCTGCAGACCGCAGGGCACGACGTTTGTGCATCGCCACGCATCCCCCGGCGGCACTATGGTGATCCGGCATCGTCACATACATGGGAGGCACGAGATGGCGGACCGCATTGAGCAGATCAGCGCCTTGCTGCACGAGACAGGCGAGACCCACCATCAGGTGTTCAGGATCGTTGACGGAGCCGATGATGACTGGGCCTCCTGGTACGCGCAGTGGCTCATCGACCTATCGGAGCTGCCGGACCTGCTGGGCACAAGGCCGGTGCGCAGTGAGCTGATCTACGTGCTCGTCAGCCTCGACAAGCAATTCACGGCCGAAAATCCCGGCGAACCCTGGGAGACCTACTACGCACGCCGGATTCTGAGCCACTTCCGGCCAGCCGGCAGCTGACACGGGCACGCGCACAGAGACGTGCTCAGTGCGGCGCGAACAGCCGGATGGTCGCTGTCGTGTTAATAGCGTGGCGGAGCTACGCGGCCAGGAATTCCAGGATCCGTTTATTTATGTCGGTGGGGCGCTGCACCATCATGAAATGCCCGACGCCGTCGATCAGCTCGGACTGTGATCCAGGACCGCAGTGGTCCGGCACCCGGTTGACTTGTTCCTGGGTCATGCCGTGGCAGCCGTCCTGGGTGCCGTGCAGGTACAGGGTCGGCTGGGTGATGTCCGCGCCCCAGGCTGCTGCCTGCTCAGCTGCCCATTCCTCCGACCCGAACCGGTTGGGGTCGAACTGTCCCCAGTAGTAGCCAAGGGCTGCTTTGAAGTGGGCCGGATCGCGGATGCATTCCTTGACCTTGGGCAGGTCCTCGGAGGCGTCGTAGCCGGGCGACCAGTCGGCCCAGATCCGGTCGATGAACGCGAAGTCATCCGCCCTGATGACATCCTCGGCCACCCGCTGATTCTGGAAGTACCAGAAGTAGAACGACCGCTTGATCTGGTCGTACTTGACGATGTTCTCGCCGAAGATCGCGAACGGCGGGATATTGAGCACAGCGCAGCGGCGCCAACGGTCCGGTTCCTTGCCTGCCGCCCCCCATGCCCCTACTGCGCCCCAGTCGTGCGCTATCAGGACCGCATCGGAGTCGCCGGCGAGTGCCTCGTGCAGCGCGATCTGGTCGGCGACCATCATGCTGGAGTGGATATGGTGGCGGTCAGCGGGCAGCTCGGTCGGGGCGAACCCGCGGTTGAACGGGGCCACTGCCCGGTAGCCGGCCTCGGCGAGTGCCGGGAGCAGGTAGCGGTAGCTGTACGGCGAGTCGGGAAAACCGTGGACGCACAGCGCGAGCGGGCCGTCTCCTTGTGTCAGATACTCGAACGTCAGCTGATTCGCCCTGACTGTTCCTCTCTCGAAGTCCTGCA
>DAIOWL010000565.1:2205-5155 GCA_036758545.1 Streptosporangiaceae bacterium
AACCGAACCCCAAAGCCAGCGTGGATTTCCCATAGCTCACTGGCACGACCCTCATGACTCCATGTGAGTGCTGCGATGGGATGCGTCGCGCTGCAGCATGACAGAGTGATCTCGGCCGGGGTACCTGTAAATCATGAAGCGAACGGGTATCGCTGTTGCTGTTGGCCCGGTGGAAGAGGACTGGGTGATCGACGCCATCCGCCGAGGTGGCGGCGAGCCGGTCGGGCTAGGCCAGGAGCACGCCGGGCTGGGGCAGGAACCAGTCGGCCTGGTTTGGACCGACGCCGGAGCAGTCGGGGAACTTCGGGACGTACTCCGGGCGCATCCGGAGATCTCGTGGGTTCAGCTGCCCACGGCGGGTGTCGAGCTCATGGCCGAAGCCGGCGTGCTTGACCGGCGACGGCAGTGGACCTCGGCCAAGGGTGCCTACGCTGAGCCGGTAGCCGAGCATGCGCTCGCGCTGCTGCTGGCCGGCTTGCGGTACCTCCCCGAACGGGCCCGTGCGCACTCGTGGGGCAAGCCCGCCGCGCAGAGCCTGTTCGACCAGCCGGTCACGATCGTCGGCGGGGGAGGCATCGCCACCGTTCTCCTGCGCCTGCTGCAGCCGTTCCGCGCCCGGGTGACGATCGTCCGCCAGCGCGCCGAACCCGTCGCGGGTGCCGTCAGGATGGTCGGGTCTTCGCGCCTGCATGAGGCATTGACCGGTGCCCGGGCCGTCGTGCTCACGCTCGCGCTAACTCCCCGGAGCCGCGGACTCATCGGCCGGAAGGAGCTTGAGGCAATGGACCAGCAGGCCTGGCTGGTGAACGTGGCCCGGGGCGGGCTGGTCGATACCGAAGCGCTCGTTGAGGCGCTGCGCTCGCGCCAGATCGGAGGTGCGGCCCTGGACGTGACCGACCCCGAGCCGCTTCCCGCGGGCCACCCGCTGTGGGACCTCCCCAACTGCCTGATCACCCCGCACACGGCCGACACCGAGCAGATGACCCGGCCGCTTCTCGCCAACCGCATCACCGAGAACGTTCAGCGGCTCGCGGCCGGGCGAGAGCTAGCGGGCCAGGTGGACCCGGACCTTGGCTACTAATCCGGAAGGCAAGAATTAACCCGCTATCTGCCTCGCTGTCATCTCATTACAGGGCGGTGGGTCTGGCAGCCGCGACGCGCGGCCGACCATACTGTCCCCCATGCTGACTCGCCGGACCTTCATACAGCTGATGGCCGCCTCCACCGGAGTGGCTCTCACGGGCTCGGAATTCCTCGCTCAGACAGCGGCCAGGGCCACCACAGCGCTGTCACCGAACGGTTCGAACGGCATCAAGCACGTAGTCGTGCTGATGATGGAGAACCGGTCGTTCGACCACTTCCTCGGCTGGCTGCCCGGGGCTGACGGCCGCCACGACCTGACCTACCTGTCGACGGATGGCAACTACTACCCCAACTACCGGCTGGCTCCCGACTTCCAGGGCTGCGGGTACAGCGACCCCGACCACAGCTGGGAGGGCTTCCTGGTCCAGCACAACTTCGGCAAGATGGACGGATTCCTGCAGCGGCCCACCGCCCCGGCTGACAACCCGGGGGTGACGCTGGCTAAGGCCAACACGTTCCCGATCGGCTACTACACGAACCTCCGCCACGATCGCACCCGCAAGGCAATCCCTGACCTGCCTGTCATCGGAGCCCTGGCCGAGCATTACACGGTCCTGGACCGCTATTTCTGCTCGTTTGCCGGCGAGACCTTCCCGAACCGCTTCTACCAGCACGCGGCCCGGACCGACCGGGACCACAACTCGTTTACGATCTCCGCGCTGCCGACCATCTGGGACCAGTTGTCGCCCATCCCCAACAACCAGGGCATCCCGACCGGCGGGTACTTCTTCCGTGACCTGCCCTTCCTGGCGCTGTGGGGCACGAAGTACTTCCCGTTCTGGCATCCCTTCGCGGCCGGGGACACCGACGCCGTCGGGATCCCGGTCACCACCCCGTCGTTCATCGACACGGTGGCGCAGGGGAACCTGCCTAACGTCAGCTTCGTCGATCCCGCCTTCGATACCGAGAGCAATGGCACATCGGCCGATGACCACCCGCTGGCCGACATCCGGCTCGGCGAACGGTTCATCGCCGACACCTATCACGCCCTGGCCAGCGCCGGATACCTGGACAACACGGTGCTGGTCGTCACCTTCGACGAGTGGGGCGGGTTCTACGATCACGTGCCACCGCCGCGAGTCATCGACGACACCAACCCGGCGGACGTCGACCACACCGGCGACGGCACCACCCCGACCGACGGCCAGCTGGTTCCCGACTACCGGCAACTCGGGTTCCGGGTGCCGGCCATCGTGGTCTCCAACCTGGCGCGGCGCCAGGTGGTTCATCATGGCCCGTTCGAGCACGCATCGACCCTGAAGCTGATCGAGACCACCTTCGGGCTGCACTCGCTCACGGCCAGGGACGCTCACGCCGAGAACCTGGGCAAGGTCCTTGACCGCTCCCCGCGGCACCGGGTTCCGGCCGACGCCATCCCGACCAGCAGCCAGGTGCTCGGGCCGGTCAGCGACCCCGCGGCGATCTGCAGCGCCGACAGCGTTCAGTCGGTCGCTCCGACCCCGGTACGGATCGGCCGGCACCCGGGGTCCCCGCCTCCGTTCTCGCGATCGGGGTGGCCGACGGGTTCCGGGATGGCCGGGTTCGGCACGCATTTCCGGAAGGAGCATGGCGGACAGGACGGCGCGACCAGCAGCTGACGGACCGGGCCATCTGATCATGACGAGCCGGCCGCCGCGCTCGCCGCGGCCGGTGACCTCGGCGCGTGCCACGAAACAGTCCCGATGACACGTTTGCCTTCTTCCGCGCTTTCTGGGCGTATGCTTACCCTTTTCTTAACTGTTGTACTTAATGTGAGGTCATGGACCCCGGGCCTGCTGGCGTCGATGGCGCCGGACCGCGCACGCCC
>DAIOWL010000566.1:0-898 GCA_036758545.1 Streptosporangiaceae bacterium
GGCTGGCCGACAAGGACCTTGGCCAGCCGGCCATCGGCCTCCAGCAGACCGGTCCAACTGGTGCTGGATCGAAGGCTGCTCGAGCTGATTCCGATCGACAGCGTGACGCTGAGTAACGAACACGGTCACGGAGAACGCGCGCACTGCCGCCTGTATTGTCAGCGAACTCTCGAACGCGGGAGGCGGCGACGTACCGAACTGCATGTTCTGCCACCGAAGTGCGCTTGCCGACGCAGGTGCACCAGGTGGTGTCATCTCAGCTGTCCGGAGCCGGGTCGCCGACGGCCGGGAACGGCGCCAGCCCCAGGCATTCGCGTAGCGTGTTTTCCAGCGTGTCGACCCGGTCGTGATTGCCGACGCTGCCAGTCACGAAGCCGACTGAATATCCGCCTTCGGTGCTGGTGCCTGCGTAGCTTCCGCCCAGCCCTCCCATCCCGTAGCCGTCGTCGCTGATCCCGAAGCCGAGCCCCCAGGCGTTGTCGCCGCCGAACACCCGGTCCGGCCCGGTGCAGTGCGGGGTGACCGCCTCGGCGAGCATGCCCGGGCTGAGCAGGCGGCCTGTGGCCAGGGCGTGGTAGAAGCCGGCCGCCGCGGCCGCGGTGCCGTGGCCGTTGACCGCGGGGATCTCCGCGGCCCGCCAGGCGGCGCTGTTGACCACGGCGCTATCCTGCGCGCCGGGCGGGTTGGCCACAGCCTGCCGGTACAAGGCCGGGCGGCCGGCCGCGTTGCCCGCGCGGAACGCGTCGTCCAGGCCGGTCAGGTCGACCGCCCGGGCCTGCTGGGCCGGGCTCAGCCCGAAGGCGAAGTCCAGCCCGGCCGGCCCGCAGATCTCCTCGCGCAAGAACCGGCCGACGCTGCGCCCGTCGACCCTGCGGACCAGTTCCCCGACCAGGTGTCC
>DAIOWL010000566.1:908-3043 GCA_036758545.1 Streptosporangiaceae bacterium
ACGCCCTCCGGGGACTTCGGTTCCCTCGGCCGAGCCCGCCGCGGGCGCTGAATCTTGCATGGGTGTCAGTTGTAACTGAAGGTAACCGCTACCAGTCGCCTTCTCCGGGAAAGCACAATCATATCGCCGATTTAGTGCGGGTTAACGACCGTGGCAGTGAGGCGAGTAGTCACGCGCAGATCAGCCTGTTCGGGATAAGAATCAAGACATCTTCAGCGAGGTGCAGTTGAATGGCCGCGTTCCGTCCCGGCGGCCTGAATGGCGCTTGTGTATGACGATGTCGTGAGGCGTGGGAGAGCAGTCTGTGAGACCGTCGGTTTCGCCATCCAGACGCGAATACCTTGGGCAAGTAAGCGGGTCTAGTTCAGTGGCGCGGCTGAAGTCGGCAAGGCTGGTCCAGCATCACCACCCCGGCCTGATGTGACAGCACCTGACGCACCGTCGCCGGGGCACCGAACCCGGGCCAGTACCGCTGCACCGGCGCATCCAGGTCGAGCCGCCCGGCCTCGACCAGCCGCAGCGCGCACACCGCCGCGAACGGCTTGCTGACCGAATACGGTTGGACCAGGCTGTCCGCCTCCCACCGCCGACGGCGCCTGGCGTCGGCATAACCGCCCCACAGATCCGCAACCAGGCGACCGTCGCACCATGCGGCGAATGCCGCGCCGGTGCCCGGCTGCGCAGCGAGGATCTCGGCGAAACACTCGCTCACCAGGCCGAACCGCCCATCAGCGAACCCCTGCACCTCCACATGGCCATCCTGGCCCCAGGCCCGGCGATCATACCCGCCGGGTCCCGCACCACCTCACCGAACGGCACCGAAGCACACCATCAACCAGGCCCGCTCGCTAATCATCACCGTTCCTGATGACCTGCGGGCCCGGTTCGCCCGGCACTCTGCCGCCGCGCTGGCCGAGGCCATCGCGGCGCTGTGGCCCCGGTGACGCCGCCGAATACGCGGTCCGGGTCGCACTGCGGGAGCTGGGCCGGCGCGTGGAGTTCCTCGACGCCCAGCTCGACCGGCTGGATGATCTCATCGTCCCGCTCGTCACCCCCCGCGCGCCCGGCCTGCTCGCCCTGCACGGCATCGGCCCGGACACCGCAGCGCTGCTGCTGGTCGCGGCCGGGGACCACCCGGAACGGCTGCGCAGTGAGGCCGCCTGGGCGCACCTGTGCGGGGTCGCGCCGATCCCGGCCTCGTCGGGGAAGGTGCGGCGGCACCGGCTTAATCTCCGCGGGAACCGCGAGGCCAACCACGCCCTGTGGCGGATCGTCATCACCCGATGAGCTCCCACCCGGCCACCCGCGCCTACGTCGAGCGGCGCACCAAAGAGGGCCTGTCCAAGAAGGAGATCATCCGCTGCCTGAAGCGTTACGTCGCCCGCGAGGTCTACGCCACCTGCACGTCGGCTGACGCTTCCTAGCTCCCGGGGTGGCCTGGCCCGCGAATCGGCTGTCGCCACCGGTGCTGGCCTGCGATCGATCCGCGGCCGCCCCGGGCCCTCCTTTCCCGCACCCCTGCTGAACCTCGTGTGACCTGATGAGAGCCTGCCCTCCGTCACGAGCGGCCCTTCCCTGTCTTGTCCGCTTCCCCAGCAGGCGGCAAATCCGGTGAATTTCCCGCTGAAAGAATGCCTTGACAAACATAGGAGTCGTCCCTGTCGCGCGCGACGCCCTGAAAGCGTGAAAATCGGGTGGGGTGCCCGCCGAAGCCGGCGATGCTTGGTGCCGCTGAGCCCGCATAGGAGTCTGGCGCTGGGAGCCTGCCGCAGGGGTCCTGCATTGTTGCCTCGAGCACGCGATTCCGCCTCTGAACCCCCTCTTGGCTCCCGCGGGCAGCCCGCCTGGTATCTGCCCGAGCGGAAGGGACCAATGGGGATGGAAGAGATCATCGAAGAGCCGGGCGCGCTGATAGAGCGGGTCGCGGCGCTGGACATCGGGAAGGCGACGCTGACCGCGTGCATCCGGGTCCCGCATGAGGGCAAGCCCGGGGCGCGCCGGCAGGAGGTCCGCACCTACGCCACGCTGACCCCGGCGCTGCTGGAACTGCGGGACTGGCTGATCTGCCAGGGCGTGACCCTGGTGGTGATGGAGGCCACCTCGGCGTACTGGAAGCCGCCGTTCTACCTGCTCGA
>DAIOWL010000566.1:3143-5151 GCA_036758545.1 Streptosporangiaceae bacterium
TGGTGGTGATGGAGGCCACCTCGGCGTACTGGAAGCCGCCGTTCTACCTGCTCGAGGACGACATCGCCTGCCAGGTGGTCAACGCCCGCGACGTCAAGAACGTCCCCGGCCGCCCCGAAACCGACAAGCTGGACGCGGTGTGGCTGTGCAAGCTCGCCGAGCGGGGCATGCTCCGGCCCAGCTTCATCCCGTCCCGCCCGCAGCACCAGCTGCGGGACCTGACCCGCTGCGGCGCACCTTGACCCAGGAACGGACCCGGGAAAAGCAGCGCGCCGGGAAACTCCTCGAAGACGCCCAGATCAAGCTGTCCTCGGTGATCAGCGACATCTTCGGTGTCTCCGGCCGGGGCCATGCTCGATGCCCTAGTCGCCGGGCAGCGCAACCCGCACGCGCTAGCCGCCCTGGCCTACAGGAACATGCGCGCCAAGACGAGCGTCTTGCAGGAGGCGCTCACCGGGCACTTCACCGATCACCACGCCTTCATGCTGGGCATGATGCTGGCCCGGATCGACGCGCTCACCACCCAGATCGCCACCCTCACCACCCGGATCGGCGAGGCCATCGCCCCGCTCGCCGCCCAGGTCGCCCAGCTCGACGAGATCCCCGGCATCGGCGTGATCGCCGCCTAGAACATCATCGCCGAGGTCGGCACCGACATGTCCCGCTTCCCCACCCCCGGTCACCTGGTGTCCTGGCCAAGTTCCCGCCCCGGGCCCGCCAGTCCGCCGGCCGCAGCAAGGCCGCCTCCACCGGCAAGGGCAACCCCTGGCTCGGCGGCACCCTCGGCGAAGCCGCCGCCGGCGCGGCCCGGACCAAGACCTTCCTGGCCTCCCGCTACAAGCGGATCGTCAGGCGCCGCGGCAAGAAACGCGCCCTGGTCGCCGTCGGCAACTCCCTCCTCACCATCACCTGGCACCTGCTGTCCGACCCCGCCGCCCGCTTCACCGATCTGGGCCCCGACTGGCATGACCGCCTGGCCCCGCTGCGCCGCAAGCGTCAGCTCATCGCCGAACTCGAACGGCTATCCGGCAAGAAAGTCACCCTCCACGACGCCGCCTGACCCAAGCCCCCGTAACCGCACGGGGACCCGCATGAACCCGGCTCCGCTGACGCTCCGCCGGGTACTGCCGCCTGCCCGCTGACCGACCGATTTTCGATTCAGCAGCGATCAGAAGTTGATGGCCTGTCCGGTCACGGCCCGTGCCGCCTCGCCGACGATCTCGGCCAGGGTCGGATGTGCGTGCACGCTCATGCCGAGCTCGGTGGCGGTGCCCTCGACGAGCTTGGCGTAGCAGCCCTCGGCGATCAGTTCGGTCACGTGCGGGCCGATGGCGTGCATGCCGAGGACGAGGCCTGTCTCCGCGTCGGCGACGACCTTGCAGAATCCGCTGGGCTCGCCCTCGACCAGGGCTTTGCCGATGGCCCGGAACGGGACCTTCGCCTCCGTGACCCGATGGCCCCGGTCCTCCGCCTGGGCCCGGCTCAGGCCGAACGAGGCGACCTCGGGTCGGCAGAAGGTCACCCGCGGGATCCTGTCCTGGTCGAGCGGCATCGGGTCCGCGCCGGCCATGTGCTCGACCGCGACGATGCCCTCGTGGCCGGCCGCGTGCGCCAGCCAGTACCCGCCGATGACGTCGCCAGCGGCGTACACGCCGGGCTCGGCTGTCCGGTAGAACTCGTCCACCCGGATCAGGCCGCGGTCGTCCACTTCCACCCCAGTAGCCGCCAGGTTCAGGTCCTCGGTCAGGGTCCGCCGGCCGACGGCGACCAGCAGCGCGTCGGCCTTCAGGGTCTCCTCGCCGTCTTCGCCCGCGACGCCGATCGCTACCCCGCCGTCGGTCTTCTCCACGCTGGCCGGGTCGGCCCGGACGCCGGTCAGCACCCGGATGCCGCGCTTGTCGAAGGCCTTGGTCAGTTCGGCTGAGATCTCCGGGTCCTCGGCGGGCACGATCCGGTCCAGGATCTCGACGATGGTGACGTCGGCGCCGAAGTCGCGGTACATGCTGGC
>DAIOWL010000567.1:0-5143 GCA_036758545.1 Streptosporangiaceae bacterium
GGACAAGATGCCGTAGGAGAAGATCGTCACGGCCACCATCAGCGCCGTCACGCCCGCAAACCCGATCACGGTGGCCCGGCCGACGTCCTGCCGCCGTTTGGCGTACCGGGAGTAGACGCTGGCGCCCTCGACGCCGAGGAAGACGAACACGGTGATCAGCATGGTCGCCCGCACCTGGCCGAACAGGGCGCTGGCGCTGTGGGCCCCACCGCCCCACAGGTTCGCGCTGAACACGTGCGCCTTCAAGGCGAAGATCGCCACCGCGATAAACGTCAGGATCGGCACGATCTTGGCGACTGTTACGATCTTGTTGATGACCGCGGCCCCCTGCACCCCGCGGGTGATCAGGAAGTGGAAGATCCACAGGCCCGCCGATCCCAGCAGCACCGCGGCCAGCGTGTCGCCATGACCGAACGTCCCCGGCCACAGCAGCCCCAGGGTCGAGGAGATCAGCACCCAGTAGGTGACGTTCCCGATACACGCGCTGGCCCAGTACCCGAAGGCGGAGAAGAAGCCCAGGTACTCCCCGAAGCCGGCCTTCGCATACGCATACACCCCGGCGTCCAGGTCGGGCTTGCGCACGGCCAGGGTCTGGAACACGAACGCCAGCATCAGCATGCCGGTGCCCGCGATCACCCACGCGATCAGGGCGCCGTACACGCCCGTGGCCAGGGCGAAGTTACGGGGCAGGGAGAAGATGCCGGCACCCACCATCGACCCGACGACCATCGCCGTGAGCGTGGTCAGCGGGAACTTCCGCACCTCCGCCGGCGCTTTGATGTCCGTGTCAACCGATGCCATCTGCCTGCCTCCTACCGTGCTGGGGTCGTGTCGTCGCCGGAGACCTCAGCCGCTGCGGGCTGCGCCGGCACGTGACCGGAGATACCGGGGGGTTCGCCTGAGCCGGTCCCGGATACGGGGGCGGTTTTCTCGATCTTGAAGCCGGTGATGCCGTACAGCACGCTCAGCGCCGGGCTGGCGTAGCAGAAGATCGCGAACGGCAGGTAGCGGAACGCCGAGACGCCGAGCACCGCGCCCATGAACGCGCCGCAGGAATTCCACGCGATCAGCGGGGAGGTGACGGTGGCGCTGTCGGCGCACAGCCGGGACAGGTTGGTCGGGGCCAGGCCGCGGCGGGCGAACTCGGGGCGGAACACCTTGGCCGGCAGGACCAGCGCGATGTACTGGTCGCCGGCGACCACGTTGAGCCCGAACGCGGTGGCGAAGACGGTCACGTACAGCCGGCCGGTGCTCTTCGCCGCGCGGATCAGCGGGTCGACCAGCCGCGAGATCAGCCCGAAGTGCTCCAGCAGCGTGCCGAACGTCACCGCGCCGATGATCAGCCAGACGGTCTTCAGCATGCTGTCCATGCCGCCGCGCGACAACAACCGGTCGATCTCCCCGATCCCGGAGTTGATCGAGAACCCGTTGGCCATCGCCAGCCAGATGCCTTTAATCGACCCGACCACCGCGCCGATGCCCTGGCCGACGAAGTCCCCCATGACCGCGGGCTGCAAGAAGGCGCCCAGTACGCCCGCGAACAATGTCGAGGTCATCAGGGCGAGCACGGCCGGGACCTTACGGAACGACAGCACGCCCAGCAGCAACAGCGGCAGCAGGTTCAGCGGGGTGATGTGGTAGATGTCGGCAAGCTTGTGCAATTCGATGTCCGTCGGCACCGGGGCGTGCACCTGCGGCCCCTTGACCAGGCTGAGCACCAGCAGGACCACGACGGCGATCACGAACGCCGGGACCGAGGTCCACACCTGGCGCTTGATGTGCTCATCGACCCGGACCTTGACGATCTGCGCGGTCAGCACCGTCGTCTCCGACAACGGTGAGAGCTTGTCCCCCAGGTAGGCGCCGGACACCACCGCCCCGGCAGTGATCGCGGGCGAGACGCCGATCGCCGAGGCCACCCCGACGAGCCCGACGCCGATCGTTCCCGCCGTGGTCCACGAGCTGCCGATGCTCATGGCAATGGCCCCGCAGATCAGCGCGCTCGCCGCGTAATACCAGGACGGCGACAGAATCTGGATGCCGTAATAGACCAGGGTCGGGATGGTCCCCGACAGGTTCCACACCCCGATCAGGGCGCCGACCGCCAGCAGGATGAAGACAGCGCTAGCGATCGACGCCAGCGAGTTCTGCGCCGCGTGCTCGACCTCATCCCAGGAGTGACCGTTCTTCAGGGCGATAAGCGCGGCCGTCAGCACGCACAGAATCAGCGCCACCTGGATCGGGCCATCCAGCGCGTCCAAGCCGAACACCAGCAGCGAACCGGCAATCAGGACCGCCAGCGCGACCAGAGGGATGATGGCATCCGCCAGCGACGGCTGGCGGATGCGCCCCCGCTGTCCAGGTGCGTCGGTCCCGCTCATCCTGGCTCAGCTCCTCTCGTACGCAGGCCCGCTGAGGGCAGGTCAATTCCCATCGCGTACGGCGTGATTGACGGGATCTTGGCTCCAGCGTCCTTGCGCTTTCACGCTCGCATTCATGGCCCGCAGGAGCATCAACCCAACGGGGTGAAAGCGCTTCTGGACGCAGACACTGAGGCGCCTCAGTAATCGTCCGGTTCCTCCAGCGCCGCCGCGATGTCATATCCGAGTGCGGTGGCCAGATAGGGAGCGGCGGCGGCGACCCGGCCGAGCCCGGCCACCGGGGCGATCGCCAGCAACACGTCGGCGATCTGATCGACGCTCGCGCCCGCCGCCAGCGCCCGGGAGGCGCTCCATTCGAGGTTGACTCCCGGCGACCCCATCGCCACCGACGCCCCTACCTGTATCAGCGCCGCGGTCCTGGGATCCAGGGTCGAGGTCCCGGCCAGCTCAAGCCTCAGCCCTACCTCGTCTTGGACGAAGCCTTCGTCGATCATGGCCAGCCTTCGCAGCGTTTCCTGGAATCTCATCATCTGGGCCGTCCACCTCCGCCCGCAGTCACGGCACCATTGGACCTCGTGGCCAGGCGGATTCCATCACCCCGATGACCTGAAAAGACCGCCTACCCCTCGAGAAGCCCTAGCTCACGGGCGCGGCCGACTGCCTCGCTCCGTGACGTGGCGCTCAGCTTGCGGTAGATGGACAGCACCTGCGACTTGACGGTGTTGCGGGATACGAACAGCTCAGCGGCGATCTCCGGGAAGGACAGGTGCGTGGACAGCAGCGGCAGCAGGCGCAGCTCGGCAGCGCTCAGCGCCGACGCCCGGAGGGCGCCGGAACCCCGTTCGTTCGCGAGCCGGTCACGCAGCGCCTGAGCGTCACCCACTAGCGTCCCCAGGCCCGGTCGGCGCCGGAGCAGCTCATCGATCTCCTGCATGAGTGTCCTGGCCCCGGTTAGGTCGGCCAGCGCGAGGTGGACCCGGGTGAGTTCGATCCGGACCTGAACGGCCAGGACGGGGTACGCATAGGTCAGCTCGGGCCGCAGCCGCTGAGCCGCGACGAGCTGCTGGCGCACCGCCGGGAGGTCTCCCCGGCGCAAGGCCGCACGGGCCAGTGCCGCGCAGGCGACGGACTGCTCGATTCCGGACCGGAGCACGACCGCGCGTGCCTGGCCGGCCAGGACCTCGGCTCGGTCCCATTGGTTGCGCGCCATCGCCATCAGCGACCGTTCGGACAGGGCGGCTCCGAGAGCCTCGTCCGTGCCGGCTTGCTCCCCGACACTGACCGCATCGGCGAAGGACTCGTCCGCGCCGTCCGGATCACCGGAAGCGGCGCGGGCGAGCCCTTGGAAGATCCAGGGCCCTGCCTGCACGATGTTCTCCGTGGTGAACCTGCGCACAGCCTCGTCGGCGTCGGTGCGCATCTGCTCGACCCCATCCCGGCACAGCAAGGCACGGACGAAGGCGGCCCACGCCTCAGCAACAGGGTCCTGGGGCCGGGTCTTCTGGTCGGCCACGCCGTACTGCCAGCGATCGACCGCCTCGGCCCACCGGAGGGCCTCGACGGGCCGTCCCAGCAGCGCGTAGATGAACGCGGCCAGCGCCGCCACCCTCGGGCGTCCCTTGATCCCGCCGTGGTCCTCCAGCCACTGAAGCCACCGCCGGGGGGTGGTGCGCCGGCCTCGGTAATAGGTGGGCACGCAGAGCATCTCTACGAGGTCAGCGGCGGTGCTGACATCCTCCGCTGCGATGGAGTACTCCAGCGCTTCCTCGGCCAGGCCGTTTCGCAGGCACCAGCCTGCGGCGCGGCGCCGCAGGACCGGGGCCAGGCCGGGGTCCAGGCGGGCCAGCTCCGCCAGCAGCATGTCCCGGAACAGGTGATGATAGCGGTACCACTCTCCCCGCCGGTCCAGCGGCACCACCAGCAAGTTTGACCGTGACACGTCCGCCAGGATCGCGCCAGCGCCGGGCAGGTCAAGCACCGTCTCACACAGCGGCCCGCACATCCGCTCCAGCACCGCGGTCCGGGTCAGGAACATCCGCTGCCGCTGCGAGATCCGGGCCAGGAACTCCGACTCCATGTACTCGCTCACCAGCCGGTCGTCCCCGCCGAAGGAGACCGCGGCCTGCCCGACCGAGCCTCCTTCCCTGAGGTAGAGCGCCGCCAGGTACAGCCCGGCAGGCCATCCCTCGGTCCGCCGATGCAGGTCCGCCACGTCGTCATCGCCGACCGCGATGCCAGCCCCGCGCAGTAGCGATGCCGCCTCCTGGCGGGTCAGCGCCAGGTCGCCGGGGCCGATCTCGAGGATCCTGCCCTCAGCGCGCAGCCGTGCAATCCGCAACGGCGGCCTGGCCCGGCCGGCCAGCACTAGCCGTGAGCCGCCAGGCACATGGTCGGCCAGCGCCGACAGCGCGCTTAGGCATTCCCGGTTATCCAGCAGGTGCACGTCGTCCAGGATCAGCACCACCGGCATGGAGATTGCCCGCAGGGCAGAGCCGAGCCGGGGGACGACAGAGCCCGGCACGGAACTCGCCGGAGAGGCGAGCGCTTCGAACACCCCGCCATCGATCGGCTCGACCGCATCGAGCGCTTCCGCGATATAGCTGAGCAGCACCTTCGGGTCGTTGTCGCCCTGATCGACCGACACCCACGCAAAGGCCTGGCCGCTGGCCTCGGCCCACTGCGACAGGAGCGTTGTCTTTCCGTAGCCAGGCGGCGCGACCACCGAGACGATCGGGCTGGGATTGCCGTCCATTAGTGGCTTG
>DAIOWL010000568.1:0-5137 GCA_036758545.1 Streptosporangiaceae bacterium
ACATCGGCGCTGATCAGGTAGTTCACCCGCTCGAGCATCATCAGGCAGGCCACCGAGGTGAGCTCGGCGTGCTCCTGCTGCTTGCCGGCCGCCTGGGCGGCGGCGGTCATCCCCGTGGTCATCGCCTCGGCGATGCTGAAGAACAGCCGCAGCCCGTCACCGAACACCTCCTCGGGGACCAGGTCGGCCTGGCTGAGGATGCGGATCACGGTGGCATGCGCCGCGTAGGCACGGAAGAACTTGCGGACCCACTGGCGCAGCACGACCAGGCCGGTGTCGTCGTGCGTGACGACGGGAAAGTCGCCTGCCACGATCTCCATGTCGTGCAGCGCGTCCTTCAGCAGGGCCTTGAACAGGTCTTCCTTGTTGGAGAAGTACAGGTAGAACGTCCCGTGCGAGATGCCGGCCCGGCGCACCACGTCGTCCACGCGGACGCCGTGGAAGCCGCGATCCTCGAACTCGACCATGCCCGCCTCGAGCAGCCGGCGGACGGTCTCCCGGCCCTGCGCGCGCAGCTCGCGGTCCTGTGCGGGGGCACCCCCGCCCAGCGATGGTCTGGCGAGCTTTTTCCTCGGTGGCCGCCCGGTCCCGCGCGACGCGGCGTTGGCGGGGCCGCGGCTTGCCTCCTGGTTCATAGCAAGAGAGTAGCCTTCCCTGGTTATCCTGCCGTGCATTCGGTCAACGCCGCGCCCCTGCTACCCTTCCAGCGGTGAGCAGCCAGGCCGCTGGAGCCGGGGCGGCGACCGTCTCTCGCACGGCTGACGGGGCGGCCGCCGGTACAGGGCGGTTGCGGGAATTCTGGCGGCGTTCCCCGGTCAAGGTGGGCGCGCTCACCGTCGCCGCCGCCCTCGTCTACTGCCTGGACTCGCTCAACCTCCTGCGCCGCTTCCTGGCCAGCACGTTCGACCTCGTCATCTTCGATCAGGGGATCCGCGGCTACGCCCACCTGGCGGCGCCGGTTTCGGTCGCCCGCGGCGTCTCGGACGGGCAGGGCGCTCACTTCGTGCTGCTGGCCGACCACTGGTCACCGGTGCTGGCGCTGCTCGCCCCGCTGTACTGGATCCACGACAGCCCGGCCACCCTGCTGGTCGCCCAGGGCGTGCTGTTCGCGCTGGCCATCCCGCCGCTGTGGGCCTACACGCGACGCCAGATCGGACCGGGGGCGGCGTACTTCGTCTGCGTGGCCTACGCCCTGTCGCTGCCGGTCATGGAAGCCGTCATCTTTGACTTCCACGAGGTCGCGTTCGTCCCGGTGCTGACCGCGCTGATGGTCGAGCGCTTCGATGCGGGGAAGCGCTGGCACGGAGTGCTCGCCGCGGTGGCGCTGCTGCTGGTCAAGGAGGACATGGGGCTGCTGGTCGCGGGGTTCGGCGGGTACCTGCTGCTGACCCGCCGCCGTCAATGGGCCGGGACCGGCCTGGGCCTCGGGATAGCCTTCGTGGTGGGCGGCGTGGCGGCGACCTGGGCGGCCACCCACCTGCTGATCCCGGCGTTCGGCGGCTCGGCCAGCTTCTACTGGGCCTACGGCCAGTTCGGGTCCACGCTGGGCAGCGCCCTGCTCAACGTGCTCACCCATCCACTGCACGCGCTGCACGTTTTCGTCACCCCGTGGGTCAAGGCCCGGACCATGATCGGACTGCTGGCGATGTTCGGCTTCCTGCCGCTCGCCTCGCCGATGGTGGTGGCCGTGCTGCCGCTGCTGGCCGAGCGGATGCTCGCCTCCGGCTACCCGCTCTGGTGGCAGGGCAAGTTCCAGTACGACGCGTTCCTGGTGATGATGCTGTGCTGCGCCGCGGTGGACGGCGCCGCCCGGCTGCAGCGACACTGGCCCGCCCGCTGGAGCCCGAGGCGGCCGGCCACGCTGTGGGCCGCCGCGATCTGCGCCGCCGCGCTGGTCTACCTTCCGATCTCGCCGTTCGGGTCGCTGCTCAAGCCCGGCTTCTACAACACCAACGCACGGATGCGGGCGGCCGCCGCGGCCGTCGCGCACGTGCCCGCCGGGGTGGAGGTGGAAGCGTCCAACAACATCGGCCCGGCGCTGTCCGGCCGGGATACGGTGCTACTGCTCGACGGCACGCCCCGGTGGGCGCCGTGGGTGGTGGGGGACACGCTCGGGCTGGACTTCCCGTTCTGCACCCCCAGCCAGCAAGCCGAGGAGGTGGCGTACCTGCGCGCGCACGGGTACGCGCTGGTGTATGCCGACCACGGTTACGTGGTGCTGCACCGTCCGGCCGACGCGCGCACCGCGCAGGCCCTGGCCCATCCGCCGCCCGCGGCCCGGCTGCACACGGACATCTGCTACTGATGGCTCCGGCACAGGTACTGAGCCTGCGTGCGGTCAACCGCGCGCTCCTGGCCCGCCAGCTGCTGCTCGAGCGCCAGGCCCTGCCGGCCGGGCAGCCGGACCGGGCCGCACGGGTGGTGCAGACCATCGAGCACCTGGTGGGGCTGCAGGCCCAGGCGCCGTTCCCGCCGTACTACGGGCTGCACTCCCGCCTGGACGGGTTCCGCCCCGAGGACCTGGCCACGCTGATCACCGACCGCAGCGTGGTCCGGGTCGCGCTGATGCGCGGCACCATTCACCTGGTGTCCGCGCGGGACTGCCTGCCGCTGCGCCGGCTGCTGCAGCCGGTGATCGAGCGGGGCATGCGCGGCGCGTTCGGCAAGCAGCTGGCGGGGGTGGATCCCGCGGAACTGGCCGCGGCGGGCCGCCGTCTGGTCGAGGCCGAGCCGATGACGTTCGCCCGGCTCGGCCAGGCGCTGGCGGAGCAGTGGCCGGATCATCCGCCCGCCGCCCTGGCCCAGGGCGTGCGCACCTACGTGCCACTGGTCCAGGTGCCGCCGCGTGCGGTCTGGGGCCGGGCCGGGCGGTCGATGCACACCTCGGCCGAACACTGGCTCGGCCGGCGACGTCCGTCCGGCGAGCCCGCTTACCCGGTCCCGGCGGCCTCCCCGGCCGAGCTGGCGCAGCTGGTGACCAGGTACCTCGGCGCGTTCGGCCCGGCCACGGTGCGGGACGTGCAGGCCTGGTCCGGGCTGACCGGGCTCAAGGCCGTGCTCGAGCAGCTCCGCCCGTCCCTGGTCACCTTCCGCGACGAGCAGGGCGCCGAGCTGTTCGACCTGCCCACCGCGCCGCGCCCCGGCGAGGACACGCCCGCGCCGGTCCGGCTGATCGCGGAATTCGACAACCTCGTGCTCTCGCACGCCGAACGGTCCCGGGTCGTCACCCCCGAAGCCACCAGCCGGCTCTACACCGTCAACGGCGTCATCCCGGGAGCGGTGCTCGTGGACGGGTTCGTGGCCGGGATGTGGCGGCTGGCCCGGACCCGGGAGGAGGCCACGGTGACCATCGAGATGTTCGGCCCGGAGCGGGAACGGGATGCGCTGATCGCCGAGGCGAACCGGGTGCTCGCGTTCGCAGCACCCGCCGCCGACGGCTCGGTCCGGTTCGCGCCGCTGGTCACGAGCTCGTGACCAAGGGTCAGGCAAAGCCGAAGATCTTCCACTAGGAAGCTTAAGGACCCTTTAACAATCCGCCGGGGGGCTTTCTGTTGGCGTGGGGGGCCTTATATCGTCTTATACATTGTGCTGCTTCTGTCCCAGCGCCGCGCCGGCCGCGCCGCCCGCATCAGCTCCTGGTGGCGTGTCGTGCAGCTCGTCGCCGTCACCGCCACGGCGGGCGTGACGCTAGCTGGTATCGCCGCTCCGGCCGGTGCCCGCACGGGTCCGCCGGGCGATCCCTTCGGCTTCACCGTGAATCCTCCTCCCGGCGTCGCCGCCTCCGGGCACCGGTCCGCGTCGTCGCTGACGGCAACCGGGTCGGACGGGAGTTCCCAGCGGAAGCAGCTGTACGTGCCCGACCTCATCGCCGCCGTGCCGAGCGGCCTAACCTCCTCGCAGCTGGCCGCGATCTCTAAACTGCACGGGGTCCAGGCGGCGCTGCCCGTCGACGGCGGGAAGGTCAGGATCAACGGCCAGAGCGCCAACGTACTCGGCGTCTCGCCCCAGGCGTTCCGGTCCTGGACGCCACTGGCCTCGGCCAGCTCGCCGGCCATCTGGTCGAACCTGGGCAAGGGGCAGCTCGTCAGCACCGATGCGGCGGCACGGCGGCTGCACCTTGCCGCCGGCCATTCCTACCCGGTGTCGGCCGCGGTTCTGACCCGGCTGCCGTTCGGCGGGGCGACCGCGCTGAGCGTGACCGGCACGGATGCGATCGTGGACCTCACCAGGTCCGCGCAGCTCGGGCTGGCGCGGAATTTCGCCGTGCTGATCAGCGCGCCGCCCAGCGCTAGCCTGCCCGCGCTGATGTCCCAGGTCAGGTCCGTTATCGGGAAGAGCGGTCAGGTAGTGAACCTGGTCTCCTACGGCTTGGCGACAGCGAGTCAGAGACCAGTCGCCACGATCATCCCGGCCGGCGCGCCAGCCAACTACCTGAACCTCTTCAAGGCCTCGGCCGCGAAGTACTGCCCGGGAATGTCCTGGACCGTGCTGGCCGCGATCGGTCAGATCGAGAGCGGCGACGGCGCCAACAACGGCCCGTCGAGCGCGGGCGCCCTGGGCCCGATGCAGTTCATGCCCGGCACCTGGGCCGAGTGGGGCATCAACGGGTTCGGCCCGCCCGGTCCTCCGGACATCATGAATCCGCTCGCCGCCATCCCCTCAGCCGCGCGAATGCTGTGCGCGGCCGGCGCCGGGAATCCCGCGACGCTGCGCGGGGCGATCTTCGCCTACAACCACGCCACCTGGTACGTCGACGAGGTGCTGGCGCTAGCCGGGGAGTACGCCAGGAACCCGGCCTAACCGCCGGCCGGCCGGAGGCGGCCCAGGCCTGCCAGGCAGATCGCTGCGCTGGCGGCGCCGCACACGGCGGCGACGGCGTACCCGAACCGCGGGCCGTGCGCGTCGATCACGAAGCCGACTACGGACGCACCGACGGCTACCCCGACGGAGATGCCACTGCTCAGCCACGACATGGCCTCGGTCCGGCGGCCCGGCTTGGCCTGCGCCTCGAGCAGGCTGAACCCGGCGATGAGGGTCGGCGCGATGGCCAGCCCGCACAGGTAGATCACGCAGGTCAGCGAGATCAGGTTCGGCTGCGCCCAGAACGTGGCCACGCCGAGCACGGTCAGCGTGAGGG
>DAIOWL010000569.1:0-2994 GCA_036758545.1 Streptosporangiaceae bacterium
GCCGTACATCGGGCGGGGCTGAGGGGGCGGGGCGACCAGGGCCGGGCTGAGGGCAGGGCGGCAAGGGCGGGGCTGAAGGCAGGGCGAAGGGCGAGGCTGAAGGACGGCTGAGGGTGAGCTGAAACCTTTCAGGTCGCCCAGGATTGATCGTCCCGCATCGGGGGACCCTTCTGGCAGTGCGGTTTCAGCCAGAACCCGCATGGCCCGCGCAGGAGGTTTTGCATGGTCGCTCAGGTTGCGGAAGAAGTCCACTATCCCGACGGCCGGGTGGGCCTGGCCAGCACGGACGAGATAGCCGGCAGCGGGTACGCCAACGGCGACCTCGCCCCGGTGCCGATCGAGCGGCGCACCTGGACCACCTACAACTACACGGCGCTGTGGGTCGGGATGTCCCACTGCATCCCGACCTACCTGCTGGCCTCCGGCCTGATCCTGGTCGGGATGAACTGGGTGCAGGCGCTTGTCACGATCGCGCTGGCCAACCTGATCGTGCTGGTGCCGATGCTGCTGAACAGCCACGCAGGGACCAAGTACGGCATCCCGTTCCCGGTCTTCGCCCGCGCCTCGTTCGGCCTGCGCGGCGCCAACCTGCCGGCCGTCTTGCGGGGGCTGGTGGCCTGCGCCTGGTTCGGCATCCAGACCTGGATCGGCGGCGAGGGGTTCTACATCCTGATCGGCGCTCTGGCCGGGAACGGTTGGACGCACGCGACGCCGGCCTTCGGCGGCTATCCGTGGACCCAGTGGCTGTCGTTCGCGCTCTTCTGGGTGCTGGAGATGGCGATCATCGTGCGCGGCATGGACACGCTGCGCCGCTTCGAGAACTGGGCCGCCCCGGTCGTGCTGGTCGCGGTGATCGCGCTGTTCATCTACATGGTGACCAAGGCGCACGGCTTCGGCCCGATCCTGTCCGAGCCGGCCAAGCTCGGCTGGGGCAGCAGGTTCTGGCCGATCTTCTTCCCGTCGCTGATGGCCATGATCGCGTTCTGGTCCACGATGTCGCTGAACATGCCGGACTTCACCCGGTTCGGCCGCGGGCAGCGGCAGCAGGTCATTGGCCAGGTTCTCGGCCTGCCCACCACGATGACCTTCTTCTCGCTGCTCGCGGTGCTCATCACCGCGGCCTCGCAGAAGATCTACGGCGCGCCGATCTGGGACCCGATCCAGCTCACCGGGAAGTTCACGAACCCGGTGGTGATCGCGTTCGCGCTGTTCAGCATCCTGGTGGCCACGCTGTCGGTGAACGTGGCGGCGAACACGGTCAGCCCGTCCTACGACTTCTCCAACCTGCTGCCCAAGCTGGTCAGCTTCCGCACCGGCGGGATCATCACCGGCGTGATCGGGATCCTCATCCAGCCGTGGCGGCTGCTGGCCAACCCGCACATCTACATCTTCGTCTGGCTCGGCTTCTACGGCGGGCTGCTCGGCGCGGTGGCGGGCGTGCTGATCGCCGACTACTGGCTGATCCGCCGGACCGAACTGCGACTGGTCGACCTGTACCGGCCGGGCGGCGCCTACTGGTACGCCGGCGGCTGGAACTGGCGCGGGGTGCTGGCGTTGCTGGTCGGCGCGGTGCTGGCCGTGGGCGGCGCCTGGTCGGCGCCGGGTCAGGGGCCGTTCCCGCAGGACGGGCTGATCCCGGTGCTGAAACCGCTCTACAACTACAACTGGGTGGTGGGGTTCGCCGCCGCTCTGCTGCTGTACTGGGGCCTGACGGCGGTGTCCGCCGGACGGTCTCGGGTGCCTCAGAACGCCTATGCCGACAACGGCTGAGGTTCGTACCGTCGCGGTCGGCGGGCAGCGGCTGCGGGTAGCGATAGCAAGCGGGCCGAACGGTCCTGGCCGGGAGCCCCGGATCCCGTTGCTGCTGATCAACGGCATCGGCGCCAGCCTGGAGGCACTCGAGCCCTTCGTGACCGCGCTCGACGGCGCGGTCGAGGTGATCCGGTTCGACCCGCCCGGTGTCGGCGGCTCGCCGCTGCCGCCGGGGCCGTACCGGTTGACCGGGCTGTGCCGGCTGATCGCGGGGATGCTGACCGAACTCGGCCACGACCAGGCCGACGTACTGGGCATCTCCTGGGGCGGGGCCGTCGCGCAGCACTTCGCCGCGTTCCAGCGGGACCGGTGCCGCCGGCTGGTGCTGGTCGCGACCGCGGCGGGGCCGCCGATGATGCTGGCCCGGCCCGCGGTGCTGGCCCGCCTGATGACGCCGCGGCGCTACCTGGACCGGGCCTACCTGGAGCGGGTGGCCGGGGATCTGTACGGCGGTTCGGCCCGGACCGACTGGGCGGCGGCCAGCACGGCCCTGCACAGCGACCAGCGGAACGGCCCGTCGCGCGGGTACTTCTACCAGCTCGGCGCCGTGGCGGGCTGGACCGGCGTCCCGTTCCTGCCCTGGCTGCGGCAGCCGGCGCTGATCCTGGCCGGGGACGACGACCCGATCATCCCGCTGGCCAACGCGCGGCTGATGCACCGGCTCATCCGGGACTCGCGGCTGCACGTCTACCCCGGCGGTCACCTCGGCCTGCTCACCGAGGCGGCCGGGCTCGCGCCGGTGGTGGACGGTTTCCTGGCCGGGTCCTGAGGTAAGGGGAAAGGCATGACGCGTACTGCCGTGACCGACGCCGACTTCTACCTGATCGAGCAGTCGCTCGACGACGAGGGCCGCCAGCTGCTGCGCCGGGTCAGGGAGTTCATGGAGAAGTCGGTCCAGCCGGTCATCAACCACTACTGGACCCGGGAAGAGTTCCCGTTCGACCTGATGGACGACTTCCGCGGGCTCGGCATCCCGGGCCGCCTTTTCGAGGGCTACGGCTGCCCGGGCGGCGGGTTCCTGCTGGATGGCCTGATCGCGATGGAGCTGGCCCGGGTCGACCCGTCGATCAGCACGTTCTTCGGGGTGCACGGCGGCCTGGCCATGGGATCCATCTTCCTGTGCGGCTCGGAGGAGCAGAAGCAGCGCTGGCTGCCCGAGATGGCGCGGATGGAGAAGATCGG
>DAIOWL010000569.1:3094-5118 GCA_036758545.1 Streptosporangiaceae bacterium
CGGAGGAGCAGAAGCAGCGCTGGCTGCCCGAGATGGCGCGGATGGAGAAGATCGGCGCGTTCGGCCTGACCGAACCCGACGTGGGCTCCGGGGTCGCGGGCGGGCTGACCACCACGGCCAGACGCGACGGGAACGAGTGGGTGCTGGACGGGCAGAAGAAGTGGATCGGGAACGCCACCTTCGCCGACTACGTCATCATCTGGGCCCGCTCGCTGGAGGACGACAAGGTCAAGGGGTTCGTCGTCGAGAAGGGCACCCCCGGCTTCGAGACCTCCAAGCAGACGGACAAGATCGCGCTGCGGGTGGTGCAGAACGCGCACATCACCCTGGACGGGGTCCGGGTCCCGGAGGAGAACCGGCTGCAGGAGGCGAACTCGTTCGCCGACACCGCCAAGGTGCTGCGGCTGACCCGGGCCGGGGTGGCCTGGCAGGCCACCGGCTGCGCCCGCGGCGCCTACGAGCACGCGCTGGCCTACGCCCGGCAGCGGCAGCAGTTCGGCCGTGCGATCGGCGGCTTCCAGCTGGTGCAGGACCTGCTGGTGAAGATGCTGTCCAACGTCACCGCTTCGGCCTGCCTGTGCGCCCGGCTGTCCGCGCTGCAGCAGGCGGACCTGGCCGAGGATCACCACTCCGCGCTGGCCAAGGCGTTCTGCACGGTCCGGATGCGGGAGGCGGTCGGCTGGGCGCGTGAGCTGCTCGGCGGGAATGGCATCCTGCTGGAGAACCACGTGGGCCGGTTCGTGGCCGATTCCGAGGCGATCTACTCCTACGAGGGCACCCGCGAGATCAACACGCTGATCGTGGGCCGCGCCATCACCGGCCTGGGCGCATTCGTCTGAGGCGGGGCAGGATGGAGGCCGTTCGGTGATCGAGGTCGTCGAGTACGACGAGGCTCGACACCGGGATGCCGGGCCGGCTGTTCTACTACCGCGACGAGGACGGGCAGCGCGCAAACCAGCTGCACGTGGTGCCCGCGGACACCTGGGACGCCCGCAACGAGCGGCTGCTGCGCGACCACCTGCGCTCCCACCCGGCCGACGCCCGCCGGTACGCCGAGCTGAAGCAGCGGCTGACGGCGGAGCATACCGACGGGACCGAGTACACCAAGGCCAAGACCGAGCTGATCCAGGAGCTGACCGACCGCGCCCGGGCCGAGCGCGGGCTGCCACCGGTCTCCGTCTGGGAGGAGTGAGCTACCGGGCGGACCAGCCGCCGTCGAGCAGGTACGAGGAGCCGTTGGCGAACGACGCGGGCGCGGAGCAGAGGTAGGCGACGAGCTCGGCGACCTCGGCCGGCTCGATCAGCCGCTTGATGGACGGCTCGGTCAGCATGATCTCCTCGACCACGCGGTCCTCGGAGATGCCATGGATCCGGGCCTGGTCGGCGATCTGCTTCTCCACCAGCGGGGTGCGCACGTAGGCCGGGCAGATCGTGTTGGAGGTGACGCCGCGCCCGCCGCCCTCCAGCGCGATCACCTTGGACAGCCCCTCCAGGCCGTGCTTGGCCGCGACGTAGGCGGACTTGAACGGCGAGGCCCGCAGGCCGTGCACCGAGGAGATGTTGACGATCCGGCCGAAGCCCTGCTCGTACATGTGCGGCAGCGCCGCCCGGGCCAGCCGGAACGGGGCTTCCAGCATCACCGCGAGGATCAGCCGGAACTTCTCCGGCGGGAACTCGTGCACCGGCGCGACGTGCTGCAGGCCCGCGCAGTTGACCAGCACGTCGGCCTGGCCGGCCAGCGCCGCCGCGTCGAAGTCGGCGGCCAGGTCCACCTCGACGGCCCGGCCGCCGATACGGCCGGCCACCGCGGCGGCGGCAGCGGCGTTGAGGTCGGCCACCACCACGGCGGCCCCGTCCGCGGTCAGCCGGATAGCGCAGGCCTCGCCGATGCCGCTGGCCCCGCCGGTGACCACGGCCACCCGCCCGGCCAGGTTCTCACCCATGCGCCTTCCCACCCTGTTCGCAGCCGGGCCGGTGCCCCTCGGTGGTCACCGCGCCGCACTCCGGGCAGACCAGGTGGGCGA
>DAIOWL010000570.1:0-5118 GCA_036758545.1 Streptosporangiaceae bacterium
GGCCGATCCCTCCTGGACCGAGTTGTTCTTCGGAACCGCCTTCCTCGCGGCCGGGTCCCGCGCCCGATCTGTATTACCTTGGTGAGCCCGGCGACTGGCCCGCGCGCGGGCCAGGAACACTGGCCCCGGTCGTCAGGGCGGTGATGACGATGTTGTGTATGTGGGGATGCGGAAGGCCATGCGGGCCGCGGTGGTGCTCGAAGGAGGCGACCACCCAGCGCTGGGGCTTGACCGGCGAGAACCTGCTGAGCCCCGCGTCCTGCAGGAACTTGAGCGCCGCATAGTTGGCTGACCAGGCCACCGACCAGATCGCCCGGACCTGCTGCCACAGGTGCTCCCCCGTCTGCGGCTTCCCGTCCTGCGCAGCTTGGATCGCAGCCTGAAATAGCTGGCCGTGTTCGGCGGCCAGTTCTCCACGTGGTTCCCAGACGAGGTCGGCGATCTCACCGCGGGCGGACAGCCGCCGCAGCGTCGCGTCATCCACGTCGCCACCCAGCACCAGGCCGTGATCTGGGCAGGCCAGGCCGGTCCACACGCCGGGGGGCTCGTCGGTCTCGCAGTAGCCCAGGACGTGCGCCAGATGATCCTCAACCCAGGTCAGCCGCATGACGCCGCGCAGTCCGGCGCCTTCGATGCGGCTGCCTGCCATCGCTCCCCTCTCCAGGTTCAAGCGTCCAGGTCCTGACCGACGGCTCCCGCCACAATGCGAGCTGGGTATTCGGAGGGTTCCAGTACCCGACTCCGCCGATACGGACACGCGGCAGCCTGGACCGGCACGCCATCTATATCGTCGCCGCTGCCTGAAGGGAATCGGCGAAATGCCGGGGATGCGACGCAGAGTCGCTTGTCTGAGATTTTATGAGGGATGCACGGACCGGATGATCGCCGAGTATCTGGGACTAGGCCGGGTACGGTGGCAAAGCACGCATCCGATGCGTGCGCTGACTTGAAGAAGGCCCTGCCCGTCCTGGCCATCGTCGATGACCCGGACGGGGACCCTGCTGGCGGGGAGGAGGCACGATGAGTCAGAAGGACGATGCGGGTACGGAGCGAGAGCAGGGTCCGCCGTCTGCCGGTTACCGCCAGCTAGGTGATCACCTCGGACCCGAGGAAGCCCCCTACGACGCCGAGAGCGGGCTCCAGCGGCTGCGTGGCTGGATGGGCGAAGAGGAACCGCCGGACGAGGCCCGGCCGCAGGTGGAGCCGGTGTCGCAGGCTGAGCGGCTCAGGCTGGCCGGCCTGAAGCTGGATGCGGTGGAGCGCCTCGCGCAGAAAAGAGTATCGAATGCGCGAATAGCGGTCGGCGCGGTGGCTCTCGTCAGCGTGCTGGCAGGTCTGGGCCTGCTGTTCCGCTTGTCGTATGTGCCCCCGCGCGTGGCCATGCCGGTGCTCGTAGCCGTCGGTGCTATCGACGGTGCCATGACACTCGCGGTCGTCGTCCTGTACCGGACCGCGATGAGGGGTCTGCAGGACGATCTGCGGCTGGCCTTCGGCGAGCCGCCCGGGCGCCGCGAGAAGCCGGACCAGGCCGGGCAGGAAACGACCAGGCCGGCCGCGCCGCGCAGGGGTCGCGGACCCCTGGTGGTGCGATCGGGAGGCGGGACGTACCCTCCGCTGCTGAAGTTCCTGGCCATCGTGGCCTTCCTGGGCTTCGCGGCCGCCTGTGTCGTGGCGTACGCCACGAATAGCCTGATGCCGTTCTCCATCACCAGCATCGTGCTGGCCGGACTGTTCCTGATCTCGGTTCTGCCTGTCCTGATTCCGGCTATCTGGGCCGGCGAAGGCCCCCGCGGGGCGGCGCAGGCAGCCCTCTATGTCATGCTCGGGGGACAGCCAGTCTCGTACGGAGAGATCACCGCGGGACATGCGGAGACGGCCGGACTGCCCCGAGCGGACGAGCGCAAAGCCGGCTCCGCAGAGGGCGCCTTACCTTGCTCAGCTCGTCAGGCGTCAGCTGGCCGGGTCGGCGATGATGCCTGCCCCGGCGGCTGAGGTTGCTGGTCCTGTTCCAGGATGCGCCGCTTGGCGGCCGCATAGGCAGCGTCGGAAAGCACGCCCTGGCTGTGCAGCTGCGCGAGCTGGTGCAAGTGCGATATCCACGATGTCTGGTCATCCGCGGCCGCGGGAGGAGGCGGGGCAGGGGCGACTGGGCTGGCGGGCGCGGCTGGCTGGACGGGTACGGGAGCACCGGGGCTGGCCGGAGCCGGGACCTGCTGGCCCGCGGGGTTTACCCCGAGCTGACGCCAGAACCGTTCGGCCTGCGCCATGTACCGGTCCTGGGAGAGTCGGCCCGCGCGGAACGACGCCGTCGCACTGGACATCGAACGTACGTGACGCAGCTGGGTGTCGTTGACCTGAAGGCCCCGGCTGCACACGGGACAGACCAGGTAGTTGTCCGTCCCGTACGGCACGACGGGCACGAAGTACAGGCGCACCGACTTCTTCGACCGTATGTGGTGGAGAAACACCTGGTTATGACAGTTCGGGCACACGCACGGCGCGACCTCGCCCTGATCTTCCGGACTGCCTGCCCCGAAACCGAAGATCACCACCATGCGGCCATTGAAGCCGAAGCACCCGGCGCCGCGATTCACCCCTGGCAGGTGAGAACGGGCGACGTCAGCTGGTGCGGTGCCGGATAGCGGCCTCGCGGGCCGCCTCCGCGTCTCCTGACCTGATGACCGCCATGATGTCGTAATGGACCCGCAGCCGTTCCTCGCTGTCGAACCGGAAGCCCGGCAGCGAGAGCGGAGCCTGGAACTCCTCGCCCTCGATGTAGTCGACCATGTTCTGGTAGAAGGCGCGCAGCACGGCGTTCGGCGTGATCTCGGCGATCCTGCGGTGCAGTTGCCAGTTGCAGTAGCTGCCCTCGGCCGGGTCGTGCCACGCCGCCGCCAGCTTGGCCATCAGCGCGTCCAGGTCCTTGAGGTCGCGGGCGGTGCGGTGCAGCGCCGCGTCGCGGATAACCGCCTCGTCCAGCGCGTCGAGCACGCCGACCACGTCGTTGACGGTCGCGCCGTCGTCGCGCAGCGCCAGCACCGTGTGGGCCAGCCGGATCAGCGGAGACGCGTCCGCCACGAACGTCCCGCCGCCGGGGCCCGGCCGCACGTCGATGACGCCGCGGGCGCGCAGTACCCGTAGCGCCTCGCCGAGCGTCGCCGGCGCCACGCCGAACTCCTCGCACAGTTCCTGCTTGGTCCCGATGCGGTAACCGGCCGGCAGTCGTTCCCGCCCGATCCGTGCCTCGATCTCCAGCACGATCTCGTCGGCGGCGGACTGGCCGGCCCGGCGCCTGCCGTGCCCGTAGCGCGTCGAGCCCATCAGGAGCTGGCCTCCTCCGCCTGGTGCCCGCGTCATCCCGGGAATTCGCTGGCCAGGGCAGCGCGTCGTGCCGTGGCGATAATTAATAATAACCATTATATTCAATTTATGGCGGAACGGACTGGCGGGCAGCTGCTCGTTGACGCACTTGCCCACCAGGGTGTCCGGACCATCTTCGGGATCCCCGGCGTTCAGCTGGACAATGCCGCCGACGCGCTGTACCAGGCCACCGACCGGATCAGCTTCTTCTGCGCGCGCAACGAGCAGGCGACGACGTACATGGCCGACGGCTACGCGCGCAGCACCGGAACGCCCGGGGTGGCGATGGTGGTGCCCGGCCCTGGCGTGCTGAACGCGCTGGCCGGGCTGGCGACCGCGTACTCGGCGAACTCACGTGTGCTGCTGCTCGCCGGGCAGATCGACTCCCGGCTGATCGGCAAAGGGTATGGCGCGCTGCACGAGATTCCCGATCAGGCCGGGATCCTGTCCCGGCTGACCAAGTGGACCGGCACGGTGCGCCGGGCGGACGACATTCCCGCCCTGGTCACCCGCGCGTTCACCGAGCTGCGCGGCGGGCGGCCGCGGCCGGTGGCGCTCGAACTGCCACCGGACGTCCTGGCGGCGAGCACAGACGCAGGAACCGGGGAGTTTGCGGAGCCGTCCCCGGTCCCGCCGTCTGATGCGGACGTCGAGCGGGCCGCGCGCCTGCTGCTGGCGGCGAAGCGCCCGCTCATCTACGTGGGCGGCGGCGTGCTCGCGGCCGGCGCATCGGCCGCGCTGACCGAGCTCGCCGAGGTGCTCGAGGCGCCGGTGCTGGTCAGCGAGAACGCCCGCGGCGCCATCGACGCGCGGCACCGGCTCGCCTTCGACGGCCTCGCCCTGCGCGCCTTCCGCACGGACGCCGACCTAGTGCTCGGGGTGGGCACCCGGTTCATGACGACCTTCGGCCGGCAGATCGACGTCGGCCGGGCGGCGCTGGTCCTGCTCAACGCGGACCCCGCCGACCTAGGCGAGCCGCGGGCCGCTGAGCTGGCCATCCACGCCGACGCCGGCCTCGGCCTGCGGGCGCTGGCCGCCGCGGTCGGCCGCCCGCACCGGGGATCGCGCAAGGACGAGTTCCAGCAGGTCCGCACGTGGCTGGAGGACTGCTTCGCCGACATCGCCCCGCAGCGCGAGTACCTGGCCGCGATCCGGTCCGTGCTGCCGGACGACGGCGTGTTCGTCAGCGAGTTGACCCAGGTGGGTTACGCGGCCAGCGTGTGCTTCCCGGTGTACCACCCGCGCGGTTATATCGGCCCCGGCTACCAGGGGACGCTCGGCTACGGCTTCGCCACCGCACTCGGCGCCAAGGCCGCCGATCCGTCCCGCGCGGTTATCTCGGTCACCGGTGACGGCGGCTTCTCCTGGACCATGCAGGAGCTGTCCACCCTCCGGCGCTACGGGCTCGGCATGGTGACCGTCGTCTTCAACGACGGCTACTTCGGCAACGTGCGGCGGATCCAGAAGAACCGCTACGGGGGACGCTACTTCGCCAGCGATCTAACCAATCCCGATTACCGGCAGCTGGCCGACGCGTTCGGCATCGGGTTCGCATGCGCCCGGGACCCCGGCTCGCTGGCCAGCGTGCTGCGCGACGCGGTGGCGGCCAGCGAGCCCGTGCTGGTGGAGGTGCCGGTCGGCGAGTTCCCCTCCCCGTGGCATCTGATCCACGAGGGCATCCCCCGCCCCGCGCCGATCGCGCCCGGGGCGCACCTGCCGAACGAGCGGAGGCACGCGTGACCGACGATCACATGGGCG
>DAIOWL010000571.1:0-4789 GCA_036758545.1 Streptosporangiaceae bacterium
TCGACCAGCTGGAAGCCAGGCGCGAGCAACTGCTCCGGCGGCTCGGCGGACCAACGGGAGCTGACAGTGAAAGTCATCGTTTACGCGGACTTCAACGCCCTGCGCCGCCGCGGAGCGCCTCCGCCAGGACGCCGCGACGGGCACCGCCGCCGGGATCGTCGCGGATAACGCCGATCCCGCTGCCCCCGGCCAGCTGATCACCGCCGCGCGGGACCGTTTCGGCCGCCTGGAGCCTCGCGGGTAAAGCCGCCGGCGCATCGGCAGTCTCCGCATGCGGGGGCAAACCCCGCAAGCCGGGCAGCCAGGCTCCTGGATGTTACGTGATCTTCGCGTAGATCAAGCCGACGGGTTAATAGCCGGCGTATCCCTGGAGCAGCATAAACGCGGCAACCATGCAGTAAGCCTGGCGGGGGCGGGCATGGCGAGGGGCTCAGCCGGCGCGGGCTGAGCCCCTCGCGGTTACCAGGCCGCCGCCGAGCGGGCGGGACGGTCAGGCGGCCTGGCCGGGGTGGAGGACGACCTTGGTCCAGCCTTCCTCGCGGGCGTCGAAGTGCTTGTAGGCCTCCGGGGCCTGGCTCAGGGGCAGGTCGTGGGAAACGATCCAGGAGGGTTTGACCTTGTCCTGGGCAATGAGGTTGCGCAGGTGCCGGTTGTACCGCTTGACCGGGCACTGGCCGGTGCCCATGTGCTGGCCCTTGAACCAGAAGCCGCCGAAGTCGAACAGGGCCATGCCGTGCTTGGCCAGGTCGTCCGGCGCGCCCGGGTCCTGCGGTACGTAGACGCCGACGGTGCCGATGCCGCCGGTGAAGCGGACCGACTGGATCAGCTCGTTCAGCGTGACCGAGTTGTCCTCGTGGCCCTGGGGGTCGTGGGCCTGGTAGCCCACGCACTCGCAGCCGCGGTCGGCGCCCAGGCCGCTGGTGTGCTCCTTGACCTGGTCCACCGGGGAGCCCTTGGAGTCGTCGATGGCGATCGCGCCGATCTGGCCGGCTAGCCGGAGCCGGTCCGGATGCCGGTCCACGACCATGACCTTGGCCGCGCCCTTGATGGTGGCGGACAGCGCCGCCATCAGCCCGACCGGGCCGCCGCCGTAGATCACGATCGTCTCGCCCGGCTGCAGGCCGGACATCTGCACCGCGTGCCAGCCGGTGGGGAAGATGTCGGAGAGCATCACGTAGTCGTCCTGCCGCTCGCGGGCGTCCTCGGGCAGCCGCAGGCAGTTGAAGTCGGCCCAGGGGACGCGCAGCTGCTCAGCCTGGCCGCCGGCGTACGGGCCCATGTCGGCGAAGCCGTAGGCGGCGCCGGCGATGCCTGGATCGGGGTTGGCCCGCAGGCAGTAGCTGGTCAGCTCGTGCTCGCAGTTCTGGCAGTGCCCGCAGGCCACGTTGAACGGGGCGGAGACCATGTCGCCGACCCGCACCTTGTCGACCGCGGCACCGACCTCGATGACCTCGCCGACGTTTTCGTGGCCGAAGATCCGGCCCGGCTCGAAGTCGGTGCGGCCCTCGTACATGTGCAGGTCCGAGCCGCAGATGTTGGTGCTGGTGATCCGGACCAGGACGTCGGTCGGTTTCTCGATCCGGGCGTCCGGGACGTCGTCCACGCTGACCTGCCGCGGTCCGTGGTACACCACTGCTTTCATTGGCTGGTCTCCTTTCGCGCTCAGTGCGCCACCCGGCGCGCGGCGAACTGCTCGACGATGGCCGGGCAGAAAGCGCGCAGGTCGTCCGGTGAGCGGCTGGTGGTGAACTGGCCGTCCACCACGACTTCGGTGTCCACCACCTCGGCGCCCGCGTTGCGCAGGTCGGTCCACAGGCTGGGCCACGAGGTCAGCGTGACGCCGCGGACCAGGCCGGCCTCGAGCAGGGTCCACGGGCCGTGGCAGATCGCGGCGATGGGCTTGCCGGTCCCGGCGAACACCTTGACGAAGCCGACCGCGTCGGCGTTCATCCGGAGCTGGTCCGGGTTGACCGTGCCGCCGGGCAGCAGCAGCGCATCGTAGGCGTCGGCCCGTGCGTCACCCACCACCCAGTCGACCGGGATCGTGCCCGCCGAGATCATGTCGAACTGCCGGGCCTGGATCTCGCCGCCGTGCAGGGACAGGACGTCGCTGACGGCGCCCGCCCCGTAGAGGGCGCCGCGCGGCTCTTCTAGTTCGATCCGCTCCACGCCGTCGGTGGCCAGGATCGCGATACGCATTCCGTTCAGATCACGAGACATGCCTCCACGCTCGCGGACGGCCGCGCAGGATCACATCCCCCGGCCGGTTAGCTGGCCGGCTCGCTAGCCGGATGAAGGATGTGCCGGCCGCACCCGGTGCGCAGGGTGGAAGGCGAGGAGGCGAGTCAACCGATGAAGGTGCTGCTGTCCCGCTGGCAGTTCGGCGTCACGATCACCTATCACTTCCTCTTCGTGCCGCTCACCATCGGGCTGGCCCTGCTGGTGGCGGTGATGCAGGTGCTGGCGTACGTCAAGAAGGACGAGACCTGGGACCGGCTGAGCCGGTTCTTCGGCACGCTGTTCCTGATCAACTTCGCGATGGGCGTGGTGACGGGCATCGTCCAGGAGTTCCAGTTCGGCATGAACTGGTCGAACTACTCGGTGTTCGTGGGCAACATCTTCGGCGCCCCGCTAGCCATGGAGGGGCTGCTCGCGTTCTTCGCCGAGTCCACGTTCATCGGGCTGTGGCTGTTCGGCCGTAACCGGCTGCCAGCGCTGGTGCACACGCTGTCCATCTGCGTGGTGAGCCTGGCCACCATCGTGTCGGCGTTCTTCATCCTCGCCGCCAACGCGTGGATGCAGCATCCGGTCGGCTACCGCATCGTAGGTAACAAGGCGGAGCTCGCCGACTTCTGGGCGGTGCTGCGGAACTCGACGCTGTGGGCTGAGTTCTCGCACACCGTGCTGGCCGCCTTCGTGACCGGCGCGATGGTCGTGCTCGGCGTCTCCGGATGGCAACTGCTGCGCGGCGGGAACGCGGTGGCCTTCACCCGTTCGGCCCGGCTGGCGGCCTGGGTGGCGCTGGCCGGCACCGTCGCGGTCATGGTCACCGGTGATATCCAGGCCCGGCTGATGGACAGCCAGCAGCCGATGAAGATGGCGGCGGCCGAGGCCGTCTACCGGACCCAGTCCGGCGCCAGCTTCTCGCTGCTCACCATCGGCAACCTGTCCGGCCAGCCGATCTTCCAGATCCGGATCCCGCACCTGCTCAGCCTCATCGCCACGCTGTCCTGGAACGGCCGGGTCGACGGCATCACCAGCGTCCAGCACGCCGAGGCCTTGCGCTACGGGTCAGGCAGCTACGTACCGGTGCTCTGGGTCACCTACTGGAGCTTCCGGCTGATGGTGGGGCTCGGCTTCGTCATGCTGATCGTGTCCGCGTGGACCCTGTGGCGGTCCAGACGCGGCGCGCGGCGGGCCTTCGAGCTGGGACGCTTCACCCTGTGGCTGCTGATCGCCTGCATCGTCACCCCGTTCGCGGCCAACACGTTCGGCTGGCTGTTCACCGAGATGGGGCGCCAGCCGTGGATCGTGTACGGGCTGATGAAGACCGGAACCGGGATCTCGCCGAGCGTCTCGGTCACCGACGTCGCCCTCACCCTGGGCGGCTTCGTGCTGCTCTACACGGTGCTCGGGGTGATCGACATCGTGCTCATGTACCTGGCGGCCCGGCGCGGGCTCGGGCCTGAGGAACAGCCCGGGCCGGCCCGGGAGGAGCCGGCCGGGGAGCTCATCTACTGAGGAGGCCTGCTGTGACCGGACCGGTAGCCAGCCTGAACACGGCCTGGTTCGCGTGGATCGGGCTGCTGTGGACCGGGTATTTCGTGCTGGAGGGTTTCGACTTCGGGGTGGGCGTGCTCAGCCTGCTGCTCGGCCGCGACGACCTGGACCGGCGGCTCTGCCGGAACGCGATCGGCCCGTTCTGGGACGGCAACGAGGTCTGGCTGATCGTGGCCGCCGGCGCGACGTTCGCCGCCTTCCCGGTCTGGTACGCCAGCATGTTCAGCGGCTTCTACCTCGCGCTGTTCATCGTGCTGGTCGCGCTGATCGTGCGCGGGGTGAGCTTCGAGTTCCGGGGCAAGCGGGACAGCGCCCGGTGGCGGGCGGGCTGGGACGTGGCGCTCGCCGTGACCAGCCTGGTGCCCGCCTTCGGCTGGGGCCTGGCCTTCACCGACCTGGTACACGGGCTCCCGCTCTCCTCGTCGGGCCTGTACCTGGGGAGCTTCGGCGGCCTCCTGGCCCCGGTGGCGATCGTCGGCGGGCTGGCCAGCCTGACCGTGTTCCTGGCGCACGGCGCCACGTTCCTGGCGCTCAAGACGGCCGGCCCGCTGGCCGTCCGGGCGCGCCGGGCGACGGCGTGGCTGTCGCCTCTGGGCGGCGCGCTGGTGATCGGCACCGCGGTCTGGCTCGAGGTCAGTGGCTCCCATGGTCCCGGCGCCCTGGGCGGCACGGTGCCGGTGGTGCTGGCGGCCGCGGCCGCGCTCGTGCTCGCCGCGTCCGGGCCCCTGGCCGCGGCCGGCCGGGCCGGCCTGGCGTTCGGGCTGACCGCGCTGGGGATCGTGGCGTTGACGGGAGCGGTGTTCACCGCGCTGTTCCCGCGGGTGATGGTGTCGAGCGGGCCCGGCCCGGCGCTGACCATCTGGAGCGCGGCATCGGCACACCTAACGCTGCTGGTGATGACCGTGGTCGCGGCGATCTTCGTCCCGCTGGTGCTGGCCTACCAGGGCTGGAGCTACTGGGTGTTCCGGCAGCGGCTGACCCGGCCGGCCGAGACGCCGGCCGCTCCCGC
>DAIOWL010000571.1:4799-5118 GCA_036758545.1 Streptosporangiaceae bacterium
ACCAGTAGGCCTGGCGGCTCGATGGGAACCGGGGCATGGCGGCTGGTCGGCCGGGCCCGATGGTGGCTCGCGGGCGCGGCCGGAGTGGGCTTCGGCCAGGCGGTGCTGCTGGTGGCGCAGGCCAGCGTGCTGGCCCGGTTGCTGGCCGGCGCGATGGACGGCGGGCTCTCGGCCGGCGCGGCGGACCGGGACGTGCTGCTGATCGTGCTGTTCGCGGGCGGGCAGGCGGTGGCCGGGTGGGCCTGGGAGGCGTGCGCGGAGGCGGCGGCCCGGCGGGTACGGGCGGAGGCGCGGCGGCGGGCACTGGCGGCGGCCATGG
>DAIOWL010000572.1:0-5116 GCA_036758545.1 Streptosporangiaceae bacterium
AGGAGGTCGGCGCGGCCGTGGCGCTGAAGCCGGACGCCAGCGCGACCCCGGAGGACCTGCGCGCGTTCGCCCGCGACAAGATCGCCGCGTACAAGTACCCGCGGCAGGTCTGGCTGGTCGATGAGCTGCCCAAGGGCCCCACCGGGAAGATCCTGCGCCGCGAAGTCAAGCCACCCGAGGACGCCAGCTGACCCAGGCACCCAGGTAGCGAGAAGATGTGGCCGACGCAGCGGACGGCCTAGACCTGCTGCCGTGCGGTCAACGACGGGAAGAAGACGCCCGCGCGGTCACGCGAGGGCGGGTCGTCGCACGGTGGGTGCTGAGTTGGTTGTGCTCCTTCCGATTCAAGCAATGTCCAGGTAAGAAGCTTGAGCAATTTACCTAATAGCGCCAATTCGAGGTTATCGATCACTGCTGCGGCCTAACATATTATTCGCGCAGGATATCGATTGGTTACACAACTTGTTTAGCTTGTGCAGGTTCTTGGCCGGGGAAGACATCATGATGATCAGGTGTGCCCGCTTCGCGGCGCTCGGCCTCACTTTGGCTCTGCTCCCTGCTTGCGGGGGCGGCGTTAGCCAGCCCCGGCTGGCTGGCCGACCTCCGCAGGATGTCACTGCTTATGTGGTGAATGAGGGCTCGGACACCGTGACGGCGTTCAGCACCCGCACCGGGAAAGTTATCAAGACGATCAAGGTGGGCGCCCGGCCGTCGGCTATAGCGATTACCCCGGACGGCCGGACGGCCTACGTGGTCAACTACGACTCGGGCACGGTGACGCCGATCAGCACCACCACGCAACGCGCCGACAAGGCCATCAAGGTCGGCGGCGGGCCGGCGGGCGTCGCGATCACGCCGGACGGCAGGACTGCCTACGTCGTCAACTACGACTCGGGTACGGCGACGCCGATCAGCACCACCACGCAACGCGCCGGCCGGGCAATCTCGATCGCGCCTGACCCCGCGGGCTTCGGGATCGCGATCACCCCCGACGGCACAACCGCTTACATCACCAATGACCAGCAGACGGGAACGGTCACGCCAGTCAACCTGGCCACGCGCGCCGTCGGCACGCCGATCAAAGCGGGAGGATGGCCCCGCGCTATCGCGATTACCCCGGATGGCAGGACGGCCTACATCACGACTGATTACGGAAATGACTCGGGCGCGGTGACACCGATCAACCTGGTCACCGGGCTCCTCGGCCGACCGATCGATCCGGTCAAAGACGACCTCCCCACGGGGATAGCGATCAGCCCAGACGGCGCCGCCGTCTACGTCACCAGCTACCTGCCGAGCGACTCAACGGTCGCCACCCAGACGCTAGGGTCCATGACAGCGATCGGGGCCGCTTCCGGCAGACCGGCGATGCGAATCAGCGCGGGCTACAATCCCGAGGCCCTTGCGATCACACCAGACGGCACGACCGCGTATGTCGTCAACCACTACGGCTTCGACGAACCCAGCACGGTAACACCGATCTAAATTGCCACCGGCACCCGTGAAAAGCCCATCCCCGTTGGCCGAGGCCCCGTCGCCATCGCGCTGACTCCCGGAACGAAGTAACGCGGCCAGAGGTACGTCCCGGATCAGCCGACCGGGCTGGCGGCGGGCTCCAGCGGGAGCTTGAGCAGCGCGTTCTCCACCACCTCGCTCAGCGCGGGGTGGATCCAGTACTGGCCCCGGGCCAGGTCGGCTATCCGCTGCCCGGCGGCGGCCGCCTGGACCAGCGGCTGGATGAGCAGCGAGGCCTGGTAGCCCATGATGTGGGCGCCGAGCAGGGTTCCGGACGCGGCGTCGGCGTACAGCTTGCAGAAACCGGTGGTGTCCTGCAGGGCCCAGCCGTAGGCCACATCGGCGTACTCCTGGACCGCCGTCACGTAGCGGCACTCGCGGCTCAGGTCCTGCTCGCGGGCGCCGACGGTGGCGATCTGCGGCTCGGTAAACACCGCCGCGGGCACCCAGTCGTGCGGGTAAGGCCGCAGGTCGTCGCCGAAGGCCAGGTTGTGGCCGCGAGCTCGGCGGTGCGGATAAGGATCTTGCTGGGGATGCAGCCCCGGTTGACGCAGGTGCCGCCAAAGGCGCCAGAGTCAATCAGCGCGACAGTACCCTGGGCGGGATCTTCGGGCACCACGAGGTTGCCGGAGCCCGATCCGATGATGACAAGTGAAAAGTGCGGCACCTCTAACCAGCGGTCTCCTTCAGCGCGGTGATCAGTTCCGGTGCGGCCGCGAAGAAGCGGTCCTGCTCCGGCTCGGTGCCGCCGATCTGAACCAGCGCGAGGTCGGTAAATCCGGCCTTGAAGAACGCTCCCGCCGCCTCGGCCACCGCGTCCACGGAATCGCCGCAGGGAATCGAGCCGGCTACGTCCTCGGGCCGGACGAAACTGGTGGCGCCGGCGAAGCCGGCCGTGCCCGGCAGTTCTGCGTTGACCTTCCAGCCGCCGCCGAACCAGCGGAACTGCTCGTGCGCCCGGCCGATGCACTCGTCCTGGTCCGGGCCCCAGCAAATCGGCATCTGGCCGACCTTGCGCGCGGGCTGTCCGGCGTTCGAGGCGGCGTCCCACCACCCGGCCAGCGAGCCGTCCGGCTCCACCGCGATCATCACGTCGGCCAGCGGTGCGAACAGCTCACACGACTGCCGTCCGGACACCGCGACGCCCAGCGGCACCGGACGGTCGGGCAGGTCCCAGATCTTGGCCGCATCCACCCGGAAATGGGAGCCCTGGAAGTTGACGTACCCGCCGTTCAGCAGGGCCCGGATGATGCTCACTGCCTCGGTGAGCATGTCCTGGCGCTGGTCCGCGTCGGGCCAGCCTTCCCCGATGACATGCTCGTTGAGGTTCTCCCCGGCGCCTAGCCCGAGGGTGAACCGGCTGTCGCTCAGCAGGGCTAGGGTCGCCGCCTGCTGCGCCACCACGGCCGGGTGATACCGCATCGTGGGGCAGGTGACGTAGGTCATCAGCTCCGCCCGTTCGGTCGCCTGGGCTACCGCGCCCAGTGTCACCCAGGCGTTGGGCGCGTGCCCCTGCTCGTCGAGCCACGGGAAATAGTGGTCACTGCTGACCAGCAGATCGAAGCCGGTTTCCTCAGCTCGTACCGCCCACTGCACCAGGTCCTTCGGCCCCGCTTGCTCGGTCATCAGCGTGTAGCCCACGTTGACCATCACGGATCCTCCGTGTCGTCTCCACCAGAAGCGAACAGTGCTGCCCCGCGCGCCGTGATCTAACCGCACCGGCCGCTGGATCTGCTGCCCGCTGCTCTTGTAGTGGGCAGCAAGCTCATCGACTGTGCTGCCGGCGTCACGGTCCGCGGGATCGTCCTTGGCAATCCAGTGATCGCCCCGTTTCTCGAAATCCTGCTTCAGCGTCGCGTAGGCGACCCGGTGAGCCTGATCACCCGCCCCGTGGGCCCGTACCGCCTCATCGAGCGCCCTGAGGAACGCCTCCTGTGCTTCCCGGCACGAGCGCTGCAGCGTCCCCGGTAGCTCGGTCATGGAGTAACGCCTCGATCTCGGCATCGCGCTTCCTTTCGCCTTGCTGGTGAAAGGGCCGACCTGCGCTTGTAAATGACAAGTCGGCCCGGAGATCCGGGTGGGTTTGCGGCTGATAGCGCGGCTGGTGCCATGGATCGTGCGACTGGACCCCCAGGTATCGCCGAATAACTTACCCAGTAAGCTTACATCAAAAGCTTACAGTTGAAGCTTACGGCGTCCACTTGTATGCCGGCAGCCGGACATCCGGGGCGGGAACCCTGGTTGCACGCGATCAGGGCAGGTCAGGTGGACTGCAGGACAGGCTGGGGAGTCACAGGATTCCCGCCAGGCGGATCTGGAACAGGCCGATGCTGTGGCGGCAATGTCCGCGCTTAAGGCGTCAGCCTTGTCCGGGGCTCGACCCGCCGGCCACGAAACTCGCAACGCGGTCGAGCATATGGGCCAGGCCTGTCTCGAACTCCTGCTCCCATTGATCCTGGGCGAGGCCGGCCGCGAGGCGGTGCAGCGTCGGGAAACGCCTGGCGTCGATCTCGTCCGCGGGGTCGATGAGTTCGCGCGGGCTGACGGCGTCCGCGATCGCCGCCCGCTGCTCCGGAGAACGGGCGGGACTCAGGCCGCCGGGCACCGGATTGGCCGTCGCCATCTCGCCGGGTGAGCTGAACTGGTCGGAAAGGGTATCGGTGCTGGCGAAGGATCCGTCCCCTGGCTTCGGGTCGCGCAGCGCCATGGCGCTCGTCTCCAAGAGCAGGTAACCGAGCAGGAAGCCGTTGAAGGTCCGGTAGGTGAACAGCACCTGCTCGTCGCTGAAGCCCTCTCCGGCCAGTCCGCTCAGCATCGCCTCGACCCAGCGCAGCGACCGAAGCGGCGGATTGACCCACGGAGCCGAAGGTGGCCGGGTAGCGACAAGCGGGAAAGCGTGCGGATGCGCCCGGGCGTAGCGGCGCACCCCATGCGCCATACCCGTCAGGTACGGGCGCCACCCGTCCACCGGGCGCAGCTGAACCTCAGGATCATCGGCAAGCTCGCCGACAATCCGCTCCACCACGGCGTCCAGCAGCTCATCGCGATCCCGGACGTACCGGTATAGCGACATCGAGCGAACCCCCAGCCGCGACGCCACCTCGCGCATCGTGGCCGCCCCGATGCCCTCCTCATCCACCAGCTCGAGCGTGGTCGAGACGATCCGTTCCAGCGACAAGCCACGACCCGGTCGGCCGCGACGGCCGTCGCGGCCCTGCACTCGCCTCACCCGGACCTCACCTTGAGCAACCCCTAAGCCGACTGCTGCGATAGTAGACGGCCAGTAGACCGCGGCACCGATTGCTGGCGGCGTGGCACGTCACGATCATCCTAGGGTTTTTCCGCCGTATTAACCTGGCTCAGCACGCGGGCGGAGCCACGATGGCGGCGGAAGCCCGATCGAATGATGCTGCTGCGATCATGCTCCGGGCTATCATGTCAGCCGATGGCCGCCAAGTCGGCCAGCAGAAAGGCCTGGGCCTGTGATCCGCGAGGAACTGACCAGATTGTTCACCTGGGAGGAACGCCATCGTCGGCTTGCCGCCCGCCTGCTCATTGCGTTCGGGCTGACGCTGCTGGTTCTCGCCGTTGGCTCTGTGCT
>DAIOWL010000573.1:0-5111 GCA_036758545.1 Streptosporangiaceae bacterium
GGCCGCTTCCCGGCCGGGCCGACCGAGCCGCAGGCCGCGGGGTGGCAGGAGATCGCCGCGGGCCGCCACACGCTGATCGCGGCGCCCACCGGGTCCGGCAAGACGCTGGCGGCCTTCCTGGTCTGCATCGACCGGTTCTACCGCGCCCAGGATCTGTGCTGCACGCACGATCTGTACTGCGGGCACGAGCCTGGGGCGCCGCCGGATGAGGGGGCGACGCCGGCCGGGTCCGGGCCGCAGGTGGTGTACGTGTCGCCGCTGAAGGCGCTGGCCACCGACATCCAGCAGAACCTGGAGGCGCCGCTGCGGGAGATCGCCGCGGCGGCCGGGCGGCTCGGGCTGACCGGGCCGGCCATCAGCGTCGCGGTCAGGACCGGTGACACGGCGGCCGCCGAGCGGGCCGCCATGCTCAAGCACCCGCCGGACATCCTGATCACCACGCCGGAGTCGCTCTACCTGCTGCTGACCGCCGAACGGAGCCGGGCCATGCTGCGCAGCGCCCGCACCGTGATCGTGGACGAGATCCACGCGGTGGCCGGGAACAAGCGCGGCTCGCACCTGACCCTCACCCTGGAGCGGCTGGCGCACGTCGCCGGCCAGCCGGTGCAACGGGTGGGCCTGTCCGCCACCCAGCGGCCGATCGAGGCGATCGCCCGGCTGCTGGTCGGCGCGGGGCCGGACCGGGACAACGCGGACGGGACGCCGCGCTGCGCGATCGTGGATTCCGGTCACCGCAGGCGGCTGGACCTGGCCCTGGAACTGCCCGACGACGAGCTCGGCGCGGTCCCCACGACGGAGCAGACGGCGCAGATCCTGGACATGATCGCGGCCCACGTGACCAGCCACCGGACCACGCTGGTATTCGTCAACACCCGCAGTATGGCCGAGCGGGTCGCCCACCAGCTGGGCGAACGGCTCGGCGACGATGTCGGGGCCCAGGTGGCCGCGCACCACGGGTCGCTGTCCCGCGGCCGCAGGCAGCGGGTCGAGGCCCGGCTGCGGGCCGGGGACCTGCGGGCCCTGGTGGCCACGGCCTCGCTCGAGCTCGGCATCGACGTGGGGCCGGTGGAGCTGGTGTGCCAGATCGGCTCGCCGCGCAGCTTCGCCACCTTCCTGCAGCGGGTCGGCCGCTCCAACCACACCCGCACCGGGACGCCGTCCGGGCGTCTGTACCCGACCACCCGGGACGAGCTGGTGGAGTGCGCCGCGCTGCTGCGCGGCACCCGCCAGGGGCGGCTGGACGCCATCGTCATCCCGGAGCGGCCGCTGGACATCCTGGCCCAGCAGATGGTGGCCGAGTCGGCCGCCGAAGCCTGGGCCGAAGGCGAACTCCTCGGCCTGGCCCGGCAGGCGGCGCCGTTCCGCGACCTGTCCGCCGAGGACTTCGAGGACATCACCGGCCTGCTGGCCGAAGGAATCCGCACCGGTCGCGGCAGGCGCGCCTACTATCTGCACCGCGACCAGGTGAACAGCACGGTCAAGGGCCGCCGGGGCGCCCGGCTGGCCGCGCTGACCTCGGGCGGCGCCATCCCCGAGCTCGGCGACTTCCGGGTCGTGGCCGAGCCCGACGAGGTCCAGATCGGCACCGTCCACGAGGAGTGGGCGGTGGAGAGCAGGCCCGGCGACGTGTTCCTGCTCGGCACCCACTCCTGGCGCATCCGCCGGGTGGAGCCGGGCACGGTCCGGGTGACCGACGCGCACGGCGCGCCGCCGTCGGTGCCGCACTGGCAGGGCGAGGCGCCCGGGCGGACCCGGGAGCTGTCCGAGGAGGTCTCGGCGCTGCGGCAGGCCGTCGCGGACCGCGAGCCCGCCGCGGCCAGAAAGTGGCTTGAGGAGGAGTGCGGAGTCGGCCGGGCCGCGGCCGAGATCATCGTGGCCTACCTGCGGGCCGGGCTGGCGGCGCTCGGCGCGCTGCCCACCATGGACGCCATCATCCTGGAGCGCTTCTTCGACGAGGCCGGCGGCATGCAGCTGGTCGGGCACGCGCCGTTCGGCGCGCGGGTGAACCGGGCGTTCGGCCTGGCGCTGCGCAAGCGGTTCTGCGTCACGTTCGACTTCGAGCTGCAGGCGGCGGCCAGCGACAACGCGATTCTGCTGTCGCTCGGGCCGCAGCACAGCTTCCCGCTCGAGCAGGTGCCGAAGTTCCTGGCCTCCAAGACCGTGGAGCAGGTGGTGCGGCAGGCGGTGCTGACCGCGCCGCTGTTCCAGGCCCGCTGGCGGTGGAACCTGAACACCTCGCTGACCATCCTGCGGATGCGCGGCGGGCGGAAGAACCCGCCGGCCATCCAGCGGATGGAGGCCGACGACCTGATGGCGGCGGTGTTCCCGGTGCTGGCCGCGTGCCAGGAGAACGTGGCGCCCGGCCCGATGGAGATCCCCGATCACCCGCTGGTCCGGCAGACCCTGGACGACTGCCTGCACGAGGCGATGGACATCGAAGGGCTGCGGGAGCTGGTGGCCGGGATCGAGGCGGGCCGGATCGCCGTCATCACCCGGGACACCACCGAGCCCTCGGTGCTCGCCCACGAGATCCTGAACGGGCCGCCCTTCACCTACCTGGACGACGAGACGGAGGCCGGGAACCGCCGGAGCCGTCAGGTGGCGGTCCCCCGCGGGCTGCCGGTGGAGGCCCGCGACCTGGCCCGGCTCGACCCGGACGCGATCGAGAAGGTCAGGGAGCAGATCCGGCCGCAGCCGCGGGACGCGGACGAGCTGCACGACCTGCTGATGACGCTGTACCTGATGCGGCCGCAGCCGGAGTGGGGCGCGTGGTTCGCCGAGCTCGCGGCGGCCGGGCGGGCGGCCAGGCTGCCGGCCGGCCTGTGGTGTGCTACCGAACGGGTGCCGCTTCTCGCCGGCCTGTACCCCGCCGAGTGGACCTTCGCGATGGCGCCCCTGCCGCGGGTCAAGCCCATGGACGCCGAAACGGTGGCGGCAGAAATGCTGCGCGGGCACCTGGACGTGTCGGGACCGGTTACGGCGGAGGAGCTGGCCCGGGCGACGTCGCTGGGCGTGGCGGATGTGAGCATGGCCCTGATCCGGCTGGAGAACGAGGGCTTCGCGCTGCGGGGCCGGTTCACCGACCCGGACGGACCCAAGGAAGCTAGCACCGAGCAGTGGTGCGCCCGGCGGGTGCTGACCCGCATCCACGCGTACACCAGGCAGCGCAAACGGCGCGAGGTCGAGCCGGTCACGGCCCGCGACTTCATCCGGTTCCTGCTGCGCTGGCAGCACGTCACCGCCGACACCCGGCGGGAGGGCAGCCGCGGCGTGCTGGCCGTGGTGGAGCAGCTGCAGGGCTTCGAGCTGGCCGCCGGGGCCTGGGAGAAGGCCGTCTTCCCGGCCCGGGTGACCGGATACCGCCGGGAGTGGCTGGACGAGGTATGCCTGGATGGCGGCGTGGCCTGGGGCCGGCTCTCGGTCCGTGGCGAGGCGGACGAGCCGCCCCGGCGGGCCGGCGCCCCGTCCCGGGCCACCCCAGTCACCCTGACCATCCGCGACGACCTGCCGTGGCTGCTGCGGGCAGCCCGCGGCGAGCACCAGCCCGCCGACCCGGGACCGGGCAGCACCAGCGACGTCCTGGACGCACTCCGGCAGCGCGGCGCGCTGTTCCCGCCCGACCTGGAATCGCTGACCGGCCGGCTGCCGTCCGAAGTGGAGGAGGCGCTGTGGGACGGGGTGGCCCGCGGCCTGGTCACCGCGGACGGCTTCCGCGCCGTCCGGACGCTGTTCGCCCGGCGCGCGATGCAGAACGCGCCCGGCCGGCGCCGACTGCGGCGCGGCAGTCAGCTCAGCTCGCGGACGGCCGGCCGGTGGTCGCTACTGCCCGAGCCCCCGGCCGACTGCGACCCCGACGACCTGGCCGAGGCGGTCGCCGAGCAGCTCGCGGCCCGCTGGGGCGTGGTGTTCCGCGATCTGCTGGCCCGGGAGAATCTGGCCGTGCCGTGGCGCGAAGTGCTGTGGGCCCTGCGCCGGATGGAGGCCCGCGGCACGATCTGCGGTGGCCGGTTCGTGCACGGTTTCAGCGGCGAGCAGTTCGCGCACCCCGACGCGGTGGGCATGCTGCGAGAGATCAGGAAGCGGCCGCGGACCGGGGAGACCGTCGCGCTGTCCGCCGCCGACCCGCTGAACCTGGCTGGCATCGTGCTGCCCGGCCCGCGCATCCCGGCGGTCGCGACCAACACGGTGACATACGTCGACGGCGCCCTGGAAGACCAGGGCGCCGTCGAATCGGTCGGGTTCTCCGCTTAGCTGGCACTCTCCGCGCGGTGCGGCAGCTTCCAGCCCGGGCGGACGAAGTGGCAGGTGTACCCGTTCGGGTAGTGCTGCAGGTAGTCCTGGTGCTCGGGCTCGGCCTCCCAGAACGGGCCGGCCGCGGTCACCTCGGTGACGACCTTGCCCGGCCACAGGCCGGAGGCGTCGACGTCGGCGATGGTGTCCTCGGCGACCTTCTTCTGCTCGTCACTGAGGTAGAAGATGGCCGACCGGTAGCTATCGCCGATGTCGTTGCCCTGCCGGTTCTTCGTCGACGGGTCGTGGATCTGGAAGAAGAACTCCAGCAGGTCCCGGTAGGAGATCTTCTCCGGGTCGAAGATGATCTCCAGGGCCTCGGCGTGGCCGCGGTGGTTCCGGTAGGTGGCGTTGGGCACGTCGCCGCCGGTGTATCCGGTCCGGGTCGAGATAACGCCGGGGAGCTTGCGGACGAGTTCCTGCACGCCCCAGAAGCAGCCGCCGGCCAGGATTGCCTTCTCCGTGCTCATGACTGTGCTCCGTCCTCGAAGAGCTTGCGGTAGTCGCCGTAGCCTTCCTTCTCGAGGTCATCGAGCGGGATGAAGCGCAGCGCCGCGGAGTTGATGCAGTAGCGCAGGCCGCCCTCGGCGGGCGGGCCGTCGGGGAATACATGGCCGAGGTGGCTGTCGCCGTGGGCCGAACGGACCTCGGTCCGGGTCATACCCCAGCTCCGGTCGGAGTGCTCGACGACGTTGGCCTTGTCGATCGGCACCGTGAAGCTCGGCCAGCCGGAGCCGCTGTCGTACTTGTTGACCGAAGCGAACAGGGGCTCGCCGGACACGATGTCGACGTAGATGCCCGCTTCCTTGTTGTCGCAGTAC
>DAIOWL010000574.1:0-3074 GCA_036758545.1 Streptosporangiaceae bacterium
GCCCCCGCCGGGACCGGTGACGGCCGCGGCGCTCAGGGCGGCAGGCGAGACGGCCGTACCAGCGGCGCCCAGGGTCAGTCCGGCAGGCGCGACGGCCGGTCCGGCGGTGGCGGTGCCCACGCCCGGCGGTCCGGTTCCCCAGCGGGTGGCCAGAACGTTCCCGCCGGCCAGGGTCAGGACGCGCCGGTCCCGGCCGCGTTCGCCCCGCGCCGCCCGCAGCGGCTGCAGTACTCCGCTCCGTCCGTGGACGGCGGGACGCACGTGGAGACCAGCGCCGGCCCGGGCGCGCGCGACGACTTCGCTCAGGTCGGCCGCAACGACCCATGCCCCTGCGGTTCGGGCCGGAAGTACAAGCGCTGCCACGGCGACCCCCGCACCCGCCCGGACGCCTAGCCCGCCTAGCCCGCCCAGACGCCTAGCGCGCCCAGACGCCTAGCGCGCCCAGACGCCTAGCGCGCCCGGTGCCCGCCCAGTTAGAACGCGCTCCCAGCCGGTTAAAACGCACTGGATCCCGGGTTTCACGGCGCCAGAACGCACTGGATCCGGGGTTTCATCGCGTTCAGGCTGGCGCGGCCCATCCCGACCGTGATGCTGATGGTGCCGGAGTGAAACCGGGGCCGCAAGAGCATGAGCAAGCGGGCTAGCCGACCTCGATTTCGGTGCAGAGCCACCGCGCCGGGCGGACGGGCAGCCCGGGCGCGGGCTGGCGCCCGGGCACCTGCTCTAGGCGCAGCGCGAGCGCTCGGGACCGCGGCCCGAAACTGAGCACGACGGTCATCTCCACCACGCGCGCTGCCGGGCGCGATGTCACGATCCGCCGGATCCTGGGCCTCTGGCCTGGGGTCAGGGTCTGGGTGAGGAGGCTGATCCGGTCCCGGACCCGTTCGGTCGTCAGGGGGGCGAGTTGTCTCGGTGACCGGGCGCCGGCCAGGATCTCAACGATTACCTGGGCGAACTGCCTGGACCACGCGACGACGGGATCCGCTGCCCCGTCGGCCGGGTGGCCCGCGCTGAACGCGAGAGAAGGACCGGGAGGCTCGGCTCCTTCTGGTGCTCCCCGCTCCCGGTGGGCACACAGGCTCGGCACCGATACCTCGCGCGCCGCCGGGCACGCGGTGCCGTGTACCTCGCAGTCATAGGGCGGCCAGTCGCCGGGCACCTCAACCAGGCGTAGCCCGCCGAAGGCGGGCACGGGAGCAGGCGCTCGAGCCAACGGAGAAGCAGTCGTGGAAGCCGACGGCTGACCGACTGACGGCGGACCGGCCGGAGGAACGACCAGCGGACTGGCCTTCCCGGCGGGCGGGGGTGAGGTGGCTGATCTGCGAGATGATCCGGCAGGTGCCGGGTCGGGAGTGCGGGCAGACGGCATGTTCCGCCTTCCAGTCCGGAGAATGCGAACGACCGCGAACGCCCGTGACGGCATCCGCATACTCTCCGGCTGCACATGGTTGTACCTCAGGCCACCGACATTCTGGCGTCCTGGCTGGTCACTGACCCTTCACGGACTCGACAAGCGGCGTTCCCGCCGTCGACGAATTGCCGTCTAAAATTGTTATCGTGATTAATGGTGCACAATTGCGGGGCGTCATCACCGACTGGGGCGGGGTACTGACTACCCCGATCCTGACCACGGTCCAGGCCTGGATCCAGGCCGACAGCATCGACTGGGACAGCTACCGCACGGTGATGCGCTCGTGGGTCTTCGATGCCTATGGCCCCGAAGCCAGCCAGAACCCGGTCCACGCGCTGGAGCGCGGCGAGTGCTCGGGCGCCGAGTTCGAGCAGATGCTCGCGGCCCGGTTGCTCCGCACCGACGGCGGGGTCGTGACCGCCGAGGGGATACTGCAGCGCATGTTCGCGGCCAGCACGTCGGTGCCCGCCATGTACGACATGATCCGTACGGTGCGCGGCGCCGGCTACCGTACCGGGCTGCTGTCCAACTCCTGGGGATGCGACGAGTACCCGCGGGCGGACTTCCCCGGCCTGTTCGACGGCGTGGTGATCTCCGGCGAATGCGGCATGCGCAAGCCGGAGCAGGCCATTTTCCTGCACGCGGCGAAGTGCATCGGCCTGGCCCCCGAGCAGTGCGTCTTCATCGACGACATGGAGACGAACGTGGCGGCGGCCGCCGCGTGCGGCATGACCGGCGTGCACCACACCGAGGCGGCGCAGACGGTAGCGGCCGTGCAGGACCTGCTCGGGGTGCGGCTCAACGGGGCACAGCCCGCACCGGGCCAGGATTCGTAGCGCCAGCTACTGGCAACACGATGCGATAACCCCGGGGCGGTGGCGATGCCGCCGGGTTAGCCTGGCAGGCGTGGCGGACTACCCGCATCCCTCAAGTGAGGGCAGGTCGGCGAACATGAGGGCCAACCGACGGACGGACACCAAGCCGGAACTGGCGCTGCGACACGCACTGCACCGGCTCGGATACCGCTATCGCAAGGATTACCGGCTCGACCTGGATGGCGGCCGCCGGGTCCGGCCGGATATCGCGTTCACCGCGCGGAAGGTTGCCGTGTTCGTGGACGGCTGCTTCTGGCACGCCTGCCCGGAGCACGGAACCAAGCCGCGGGCGAACGAGTGGTACTGGGGCCCGAAGCTGATCAAGAACGTCGAGCGGGACCGGGTCAACGACGCGGCGCTCATCCTGGCCGGCTGGACCGTGGTCAGGCTCTGGGAGCACGTCCCGGTCGACGAGGCGGTCGGGACCGTGGTCACCGCGCTGACGCCGACCGTTGCCCCCGGCCCCGCCGACGCCCCCGGCCCCGGCGAATCAACCGGTCCCGCCAGCCCATCCGACGGGACCGAACCCCCGAACCGAATCCCGCCCGCCACCGACGATTCGCTTGGCTAGCGCACCGTCGGCTGTGGCAGACTCTGGGGCACCATGCGCGTGTTCCTGCCGTCGACGCTCCCGGGGCTGGCCGAGGCCCTCCGGGCCGGCCAGGTCGGCCAGCCGTCCGGATACGCGGTCACGCCCGCGCTGCGCGAGGCATACGCGAGCGGCGACGAGGAAGAACTCGAGTACGCCGCGCTGACCGAGGCGGCCCGCGCCTCCCTCAGGATGCTGG
>DAIOWL010000574.1:3174-5081 GCA_036758545.1 Streptosporangiaceae bacterium
GAACTCGAGTACGCCGCGCTGACCGAGGCGGCCCGCGCCTCCCTCAGGATGCTGGCAGGAAACCCCGCCGCCCCGCCCCGCCGCGTGGTGCTGGCCGCCGAGATCCCGGCGGACGGGGTGAAGCTGGACGCACGCGACCGTGAGCCCGGCCGCGTGCTGGTGACCGCGGCGATCCCGATCGACAAGCTGGCCTCGGCGCACGTGGACGACGCGGAGGCCGGAACCGACGTGCGCGCCGCGGCCGAGGCGCTGGACGCCGCCGACGGGGGCGACGAAGACGCCAGGTTCGCGGTGGACGGGGCCGAAGGCCACGAACTCGCCTGGTATGCCACCCAGGAACTGTCCTACCTGGCCGAATGATCCCAGCCCGGCAAGTCGTGCAACGATACGGGTATCCGTAGTACACGCGACGAACGCCAGGAGCGATCGTGATGGACGCCGTCTCCAGGACTCCTGTCCCGGTCAACGAGCCGGTCAGGCAGTACCAGCCGGGTAGCCACGAGCGGGCCGCGCTGGAGAGCAAGATAAAGGAACTCGCCGGTCAGCGGGCCGAACTCACCATGACCATCGGCGGCACCCAGCAGATGCCAGGCGGTGACCTGATCGACGTGGTGCAGCCGCACAACCGCCACCACGTCCTCGGCCAGTACGGCCAGGCCACCGACGTGGACGTGGCCGCCGCGATCTACGCGGCCAAGCAGGCCGCGCCCGGCTGGCGGGCGCTCAGCTTCGACGACCGGGCCGCGATCTTCCTCAAGGCGGCCGAACTGCTCGCCGGGCCGTGGCGCGCCACCGTGAACGCCGCCACCATCCTCGGCCAGTCCAAGTCGCCGTACCAGGCGGAGATCGACGCGGCCTGCGAGATGATCGACTTCTGGCGGTACAACGTCTACTACGCCAGGAAGATCCTTAGCGAGCAGCCCGAATCGGCGCCCGGCAGCTGGAACCGGATGGAGTACCGCCCGCTCGAGGGCTTCGTGCTGGCCATCACCCCGTTCAACTTCACCTCGATCGCCGGCAACCTGCCGACCGCGCCCGCCCTGCTCGGCAACGTGGTGGTGTGGAAGCCGTCGCCGACCCAGCAGCTGGCCGCGCACTACACGATGCGCCTGCTCGAAGCGGCCGGGCTGCCGCCCGGAGTGATCAACCTGGTCACCGGGGACGGGCAGGCGGTGTCCCGGGTCGCGCTGACCCACCCCGACCTGGCCGGCATCCACTTCACCGGGTCCACCGCGACCTTCCAGCACCTGTGGCGGACCGTGGGCGAGAACATCACCAGGTACCGCAACTACCCGCGGGTGGTGGGCGAGACCGGTGGCAAGGACTTCGTGATCGTGCACCCGAGTGCGGACCCGGCCACGATAACCCCCACGCTGATCCGCGGCGCGTTCGAGTACCAGGGCCAGAAGTGCTCCGCCGCCTCCCGCGCGTACCTGCCCGAATCGCTCTGGAACAGGATCAAGGACGACTTCGGAGCCCAGGTCCAGGCGCTCACCATGGGAAACGTGGCCGAAGACCTGTCGCTGTTCATGGGCGCGGTCATCGACACAAGGGCGTTCGCCAAGCACACCGCCGCCCTGGGGCGGGCCAGGAACACGCCGTCGATCGAGATCCTGGCCGGCGGCACCGCCGACGACAGCGAGGGTTTCTTCGTCAGGCCCACGATCCTGCACAGCCCCGACCCGGCCGACGAGATCTTCACCACCGAGTACTTCGGCCCGATCCTGGCCGTGCACGTCTTCCCGGACGCCGCGTATGAGCCAACGCTGAGCCAGGCCGCTGACGTGGCGCCGTACGCGCTGACCGGAGCGATCCTGGCCACGGATCGCGTCGCCATCGCCCAGGCCACCGAGGCGCTGCGGTACTCGGCGGGCAACTTCTACATCAACGACAAGCCGACCGGCGCG
>DAIOWL010000575.1:0-1879 GCA_036758545.1 Streptosporangiaceae bacterium
GGTACCAGGCGAGCGCATGCTGGTAGTTGGAATCGATGAGCGTCCCGTCAATGTCAAGAACGGCAATGGTGGAGTCAGTCACGCGCGGCCGCTACCCGCCATCCCCGTGCCTAACCTCAGGGATTCATCTCGGTTGCGCCCTTCCTAAACGCGAGATGCCGATCCAGCGGACTGCAGAAATCTTAGAGGCAGGTGCATAGCGGTCGCGGGGACGGGAAGGGAGCGCGACTCGGGTCAAGCAGTGGCCTTGCAGATAGCCCGCACCAGCAGGGGACCTGGGCTTCACATGGAGAGGAGCTACTCATGTTCTTCCACACTGCCCGCCTGCAGTTCGAGTCCCAGCCCGGTAAGCCCGATCCGGTGTACGCGCGCACAAGCTGCAGGAGCGGCCCGGCGGCGGCTACGGTGAGTTGACCGTCGCCATGCAGCCCCCTGTTCCAGGGCTGGAAATGCCGGATGCCGGGCAAGTGCAAAGACCTGATCATGGACATCGCGACCGAGGAAATGGGTCACGATGAGATGATCGCCACCGTAGTTTGCCAGGCTGCTGGAAGGAGCACCGGCCACCGCCGCCACCAAGGCTGCTGCTGCCGATCCGGTGGTCGGCGCGGTGCCCGGCGGGATGAATCCGCAGCAGGCCATCGTCGCCAGGGCCGGCGCGCTGCTGCGCAGGTCGGGGTCAGACGCGGCTGGTTGTCGCGCCGACGCCGCCAAGCTGGAGGAAATACGAGCCGCGGCCGAACAGGCCCAGGTCAACGTCGAGCTGGTCGCGCCGACCGTGGGCGGCATCCAGGACAGCGACGGCAGCCGGGTACCCGCCGACCAGAAGATCGACGGCGGCCCCTCGGTGCTGTACGACGCGGTCGTCGTTCTCGCGTCCAAGCAAGGCGTGCCCATGCTGGCGGCCCTGCCCGCAGCCCGGGACTTCATCGCCGACGCCTACGCCCACTGCAAGTTCATCGGCTACGCGGGCGACCCCGCACCGCTGTTCGAGGCAGCCGGGCTGTCCGGCCAGATCGACGACGGCTTCGCCGACCTCGGCCGGAGCTCCGCCGCCGGCTTCATCGCCCGCTGCGCCGAGCTGCGGTTCTGGCCGCGCCAGGCCAGCATCACCGAGAAGGTGACCGCCGCCCGCGGCTGACGAGAAAACCGAAGGACCGGACAGCCTGGTACGCGCCCCGGCGGATCCGGAACCTTCCTCCGGGTCCGCCCGCGGCGGGCACCAGCGCTTAGGAGGAATCATGACCAGGACAGCGATCGCCAAGGGCACGAAGCCGTCGCGGGATTGCATGCTCGGCATCTATCTCAACGACCACCTGGCGGGTGCGACGGCAGGCGGCGAACTGGCCCGCCGGATGGCCCGGTCGCACCAGAGGCGCGACGAAATCGCCCTGCTGAAGCGCCTCGCGGCCGAGATCGTGCAGGATCGCACCGCGTTGCTGGACATCATGGCGGCACTCGGCATAACCGTGCGCGCCTACAAGGTCGGCGCCGCCTGGATCGGCGAGAAGGCCGGCCGGCTCAAGTTCAACGGCCGAATCCTCGCCCGCTCCCCGCTAAGCGACCTGGAAGAACTGGAGCTACTGCGGCTGGGCGTCGAAGGCAAGGCGGCTGGCTGGCGCACGCTGCGGACCCTGGCGCACACCGACGCTCGGCTCGACGCCGACCGCTTGGACGAGCTCATCTCCCGGGCCCGGAGCCAGGTCGACGAACTCGAAGAACTCCGGGTCCGCGCCGCGAGCCACAGCTTCAGCCGTCCCTAGCCGGCCCAGGCCCGGCCCGGCTGAGGCCGGGCCCGGCCTCAGCCGGCATCCGGCAGGCAGACCTCGATCGCGCCGTCGGTCTCACCGCGCGCGTCCTTCGGTGACTTGCCCGTTTC
>DAIOWL010000575.1:1889-5075 GCA_036758545.1 Streptosporangiaceae bacterium
GGCCAGCAGTCAGGCCGATCAGCTCGAAGAACTCCGGGTCCGCGCCGCGAGCCACAGCTTCAGCCAGCTCTGACCGGCACCGGACAGGCAGACCTAGATCGCGCCGACATCAGCCGCGGCTGCGGCGCGGTCGCGGGCCGTCAGGCTTAGCACGCCCCAGATCGGCTCGGCTCAGGCACCATCCGGGCGGGCGGTGATCCCGCCCAGATGGACGCGGCGGGTGCCCTGCTCGATGACGATCAGGGGAACGGGCGTGGCCGGGCCGGCAGAGCGGCATTCCCGGATCGGCACCGCGGTAATAGGGAAGGGTCCCGAATCTGAAAACCTCAGCCGGGGCCGTCGGCTCACCATCGAGGCGATGATCAAGTTCTGGCATGCTGCCAGCTGTAACGGATGCTCGCTGCTGCCGGGCAGGGGAAGGAGTTCAGGCGGGTGGCCGCCGCGAAACGGGGCGGACCTGGTGCTCGGGGCTAGGTGGCCCGACGACTGACGTCGAGGTGGAGCTGGATGGGCAGGCTGGTGTTGCTGACGGCGTGGCGGGCGTGGCTGAGGGCTTCGGCTTCGACGCGCTGGTGGAGGGCGCGCAGGTCGGCGATCTGGCTGGCGGTGACGGCGATGACGATTTCGGGGGCGGCGGCGTCACCGATGATCCGGGCCCGGGCGGCGTCCACGCCGTGGTAGGTGCCGATTTCCCGGGCGAGGGCGCCGGTGAGCGCGGCGGGCCGCAGGATGGTGGTCCCCTCGTGGGTGGCGACGGGGATGGGGATGTCGCCGGCCCGGTCGGTGGAGACGAGCAGGGCCACGATCCAGCGCAGCGCGACCAGGGTGATCACCAGGCAGAGTCCGGCGGCGGCGTACCACACCCAGCCGTGGTGGCCGATGTAACTGCTGACGCGGTTGGCGAACAGGGTCCGCCGCGAGAACGCCGTCCCGAATACTCCCGTCGAGGCGGTCATGCCGCCGGCCCCGGCGGCCAGGACCAGCAGGCCGAACACGATGAGGGCGACGCGGTTGGTGCGGTCGGCGTGCATCAGCGGCTCCGGGAGTGGACACGTACTTTGAGGCGCGGCGGCTGGCGCAGGTCCAGGCCGTCCAGCCGGTCCTGCAGCACCTGGGTGACGGGTTGCCGGAGCGCTTCGGTGGCGGCCCGGCCCCGGGCGGCCGCGGTGGCGCTGACGCGGGCGCGGCGGCGGCGGACGGTGACCGCCGCGGCGGAGATCCCGTCGACTCCGGTCGCCGCTGCCCGCAGGGTCCCGGCCAGGCCGCGGCGGGTCACCGCGGCGTCGGTGGCATCGTTCTCGGAGCGCAGCGGCAGGCGGGTGACGCGGCGGGGCTTGAGTTCCGCCGCCAGGATCGCCGCGCCGATCACGATCAGGATGGCTGACCAGACCCGGATCACCAGCTGATCCCAGCGGGTTTTCCCGGCCCACCGGTACCAGGTGGTCCAGTGCAGCACCACCGGGCCGTGATGCACGGCGAACCCGATGACCTCGATGATGACGATGATGGCGGCCACGGCCAGGGCGGCAGCCAGGATGATGGCGAGCGGCCGGTTCACCAGGCGCATCGGCGGTTTCCTCCCTTTACCGGACCCGTGGCGGCGGGGTGATGTCGGTGGCCAGGTCGGACACGACGATGTGGACCTCATCGACCTGCAGCCCGGTCAGTTCCGCGACCCGCTCGCGGACGTGGCGGCGGACCTGCTCGGTGACCTCGAGAACGGAGGCGGGCCAGCGGACGCTGATTTCCAGGCTGACGAACGCTTTGGCGCCATCGACCTCGACTGTGGTTTTGGGCAGCGCGTCCAGGTCGGTGCCGCGCACCCCCAGACGCCCGGCGCCGGGGACGGCGCGGCCGAGCATGCGGGCCACTGCCGCCCCGGCGTCAGGGTTCTCGGCCGCGGCGCGGGCGGTGATCTTGGTCACTACCTGGTCGGCGATGCTGATCATGCCCAGCTCGGTGCGGCCCGCCCGCGGCGCTGGCTCCGTGCCGGCGGCGTCCGTTTGCCGCTGAGGGTCCGTGGATACGTTCATTTGCGGTAGCGGCTGCGCGACAGCCATCCCTGTACGTCCAGTTCACCATCGAGCACTTTGGCGATGCCGTAGCCGATCAGCCCGAGCAGGGCCACGATCAGCATGTCGCCGAAGTTGCCGAACACCAGGGCCAGGCCCAGGATCAGGCCGGTCACGGTGGCAAGCGCGGTACGGTTCATCACTCACATCCATACTGGGAACAAAAGCGAGGCCCCGGCTGCTCAGGCCGGTGGCAGGCCCGGAGACGGATCGGCGCGCCTGGCCCCGCGGCCCGCACCCAGGGGCGGCGTGCTGGGCGGATCGTCGATGTCGGCGATCACCACGTCGACCGGCCGACGGCCGGTCAGCGGGGCCAGCACCGTAGTGATCAGGGCAGCCAGCATCGGCGCCTCCACCCCCCACCGGGACCGGACCTGCACCCGCACCCGGCCGCCGCCGATCACGACGCCCTGAACCGCGCGGCCGGGCAGGTACGTGGCGACCTCTCCGTACTGGCCGCCGTCCAGGCCGGACACGCCCGCGCAGTCCCGGACGGCCGTCGCCACGGCATCGACATTCACCCCGTCGATGACCGCGGCATCTGATGTGAAGTCCGGTGAGGGGCGGGTCATGAGACCCGGCTGGCCGTCGCCTGCGTGTCGTCGTCGTCGGTGGGCAGGTAGACATCGTCCACGGAGACGTTGACTTCGACCACGCGCAGGCCGGTCATCCGCTCGACCGACTGCCTGACATTGCGCTGGATGCTGCGGCCCAGCTCGGCGATGCCCACGCCGTATTCGACCACGATGTCCAGGTCGATCGCGGCTTCGGTCTCGCCGACCTCGACGCCGACGCCCTGGGCGAAGCTGGGCCCGGAGCTGCCCGGGATGCGCTCGCGGATCGAGCCGAACGCGCGGCTGCCGCTGGTGCCCATGGCGTGCACCCCGGAAACCTCCCGGCACGCCTTGCCGGCGATCTTCTGCACGACGCCTTCGGCGACCGAGATCTGCCCGTCACCAGTGGCCAGCCGCTCCCGGGTCGCAGGGCTAGCTGCGGTGCTCGCGGTGACCGGTATCTCATTCGTCGTGGTCCCTGTGGGCTGGTTCATCTAACACACTCCCTTGACTTCCGGTTCGACTGCGACACGTCCGGTGCAGGGGTTTGCCCGACCAGC
>DAIOWL010000576.1:0-3712 GCA_036758545.1 Streptosporangiaceae bacterium
GACAGGGTGGCCAGCGTGCTTCCGTGAAAGCTCTGCCAGCGGGCGATGACCTTGTGCCGGCCTGGCCGTCCGCACTGCAGGTGGTACTGGCGGGCCATCTTGACCGCGGTCTCGTTGCCCTCCGAGCCGCCGGACACGAAGTACACCCGGCGGGCCACCCGCGGGTTCATCGCCACCAGCGCCTCGGCCAGCTGCTCCTGCCACGGGTTGGTGAACGTCGCGCCGTAGCTGAAGCTGACCTCGGTGCCGTGCTTCGCGATCGCGTCGGTGATCGCGCGGACCCCGTGCCCGAGCACCACGGTCCCCGCCCCGCCGACCGCGTCGAGGATGCGCTGCCCGCCATCGGTGCGCAGGTACATGCCCTCCGCGCTGACCACCGACTGGTAGGTCGCGTGCAGATCACGGTAGAACACCGCCGAGCTCACCGCAGATCACCGCCCGCCGGACGGGCGTGATCCGCGTGCGGAAGCAGGCTCGGGTCGCCCGGCCGCAGGCACACCTCGGCCATGTGCAGGCCGTCGGGGTAGCAGTGCGACGGGTGCCGGTCCCACAGCAGCTTCTCGTGCCCGGGCAGGATGCGGCTGGTCTCCCCGCCGGTCACCCGCATCAGCTCGTCCAGGGCCAGCATGCAGTTCTCCTGGCTGCCCATGGCCAGGCCGATGGGAACGTAACGGCCGTCGCCGCCGATCCCCTCGATGTTCGCGTAGAGGAACATCACGTCGCCGGGCACCACCCAGACACCGGAGGAGGCGGTGCGGATGACCACGTGCTGGTGGCCGTAGGTGTGGGTGTCGAAGTCGGGCACCAGGCTGACACCGGGGAACACGTCCTCGGCCGGGCCGTCCACCAGCCGCAGCCGGCCCTCGCCGGCCAGCCGCAGCAGCGTGGCCAGGTCGTCGAGGCTGACGCCCTGCTTCAGCCAGTCCATGCTCCGCGGCAGGCTGACCGCCCAGGACCACTTCTCCACTTCCCGGCGCTGGATGTAGACGGTGGCGTTGGGAAAGGCCGCGACGTTCCCGAGATGGTCGAAGTGAGCGTGGGTGACCACGATCGCGTCCACGTCCCCGGGCGCGGCCCCGGCCCGGGCCATCAGCCCGGCCGGGTCCTGCCATACCGAGATCCCGTCCTCGTCCGCAAGTTCCCGGCCCCGCCCCGTGTGCTGGTACCCGGAGTCGACCAGGATCGTGTGCTTGGCGCTGCGCAGCACGGTGAAGCAGTACGGGATCTCGCGTTCACCCGCCTGCCCGTGCAGCAGCAGCCCGAGTGGCGAGGTGGCCCGGGCGAACTCGATCACCCGGATGGAGTAATCGGCTGCGGCCGTCGTCATGCGGTCACGCCGCCGTCCACCAGCAGCGGCGAGCCGGTGGTGAAGCTCGACTCGGCGCTGGACAGGAACAGCGCGGCCCGGGCCACCTCGGCCGGGTCGGCGAACCGGCCGAGCGGGTGGGCGGCCCGGTCCTCTTCCCTGACCTCGGGCAGCGGGCGGCCGCCGGGCCGGCCGCGCAGCCAGTCCTCGTGCAGCGGGGTGGTGACCGAGCCGGGGCAGACGATGTTGACCCGGATCCCGTCGGCGGCGTGGTCCAGGGCCAGCGCCCGGCACAGCATCAGCAGGCCGCCCTTGCTCGCGCAGTAGGCCGCCCAGCTGCGGTCGGCGGCGAACGAGTTAGCCGAGCCGGTGATCACCATCGTGCCGCCGCCCCCCGCGGCCAGCTCCGGGAGCCCGTACTTGGCGAGCAGGAACGCACCGGTGAGGTTGACCGCGAGCACCCGGTTCCACTCCTCCAGCGTCGTCTGGGGCACCGTCTTGGCCACGCCCGTCCCGGCGTTGGCCCACAGCAGGTCGAGTTTCCCGAACCGTTCCGTGGCGGTGCGCACCGCCACGGTGACGTCGTCCGCGCTGGCCGCGTCGCCGGACAGGAACACCGCCCGGCCGTGCCGCGCCGTGATCGCATCCGCCACCCGCTGGCCGCCGGTCTGGTCCTGGTCGAGGAGGACCAGGGCCGCCCCGTGCGCGGCGAACAGGTCCGCGCCCGCCGCCCCGATACCGCTGGCCGCGCCGGTGATGATCCCGACCCGGCCGCGCAGCCGCTGGTCGCCGGGCGCGGCGGATCCCATGACCATGGCCTCGGCCTCCCTCGGGGCACTTGCTCAGATGATGATCATCCGCTCAGCCGAGTATCGACCACGGGGAGGCGATGTCGCAAGGAACAGATTCCGGTTAGGGTCGTGGTCACGGACAGTGATCGGGAAGGAGTCAGCCGGCAGGTGGAAATACGCATGCCAGCATCCGCTCATCCCGCCGCGCACGCGTTCCCGATATCGGTCAAGGGCGTCGCCGTCCAAGCCGGGAGGGTCCTGCTCCTCGAGAACGAGCGAAACGAATGGGAACTGCCCGGCGGAAAGCTCGAACTACGCGAGGACCCTGCTGATTGCGTCGTGCGCGAGATCCGCGAGGAGGCCGGCTGGGAGGTGACGGCCGGGCCGTTGCTGGATTGCTGGCAGTACCACATCCGCGAAGGCGCCGATGTCGTGATCGTTACGTACGGCTGCCACGTGCTGAGTACCGACCCGCCGCTCGTCAGCAGTGAGCACAAGCAGGCGGGCCTATTTGCCATGAGGGAAATCCCGGACCTGGTGATGCCGGACGGCTATAAGCGCTCGATCGCCGCATGGTCCGCCCAGCTGGATGGCCGGCCGGCACCGTTGTAGAGAAAAGCCGAGGGTGAGCGGGAAACCGCCGGAATAGCAAGACAGGTCTGGGTCTCCGGTGGGGATATTGACGGCCTTACTATCTGAGCGTCTTAGCTGGTTGCCCGGCCGTGGCGCGAGATTGTCGGTGCCCGTTCCTAGACTCTGGCCCATGAGGTTGTCTGTACGCGACCGTGAGCTGTTCCTGGCCGAGCCGCATATCGCGGCTTTGTCGGTGCCGGCCGGGCTCGACCGCGGCCCGCTGACCGTGCCGATCTGGTATCAGTACGTACCTGGCGGGGAGGCGTGGGTGCTGACCCCTGCCGGGTCGCGGAAGGCTCGCCTCATCGAGGTAGCGGGGCGTTTCACCCTGATGGTCGACCGGGTCCTGCCGACCGTCCGGTACGTGTCGGTGGAGGGGCCGGTCACGCGCATGATTCCGGGGACCGATGAGCTGTTGCGGGAGATGACCGTGCGCTATCTGGCGCCGGAGAAGGTCCCGGCCTACCTCGAGTTCGCGGCCGGGCTGGGCGAGCATGTCGCCATCTACCTGCGTCCGCAGCGATGGCTGTCTTCGGATATGGGGCCGGGCTGAGCCGCGGTCTGCGGTCGGCCCGGCGGAGAACCCCCACCAGCGACTTACTCGGCGGCCTCGTGGCCGAGGACGCGGGCGGCCAGCACGATGTCGCCCGACCAGCCGCAGGCGCCGCAGAAGCAGACGAACACGCGATCCTGCCCGACCCAGTACTCGCAAACAAGGCCCTGGCCGCCGTCGGTCAGCGGCAGGATCGTGTTGGTGGTGCCGAACCGTGGGTGCACGCCGCCGTCGATGAACTTCTCGCCGAGCAGCTTCGACAACCGCTCCGTGGTCGCCGTCAACCCCTCCGGCCCCGTCGCGTACGAGAGGTGGTCGAGTCGCATGGCCTCATTCTCTCCGCAGTGGTACGACGTCAGTCGGCGGGGTGGGCGGTCAGGGGCAGCCGCGCGGCCAGGTGGGCCTGGCAGTGCGCCACGAGGACGTCGT
>DAIOWL010000576.1:3722-5074 GCA_036758545.1 Streptosporangiaceae bacterium
GTACTCGCAAACAAGGCCCTGCCCGCCGTCCGTCAGCGACAAGGCCGCCGCGCATCCCGGACAGTACCGGGGTGCGTCGCGCCGGTGCCGTTCGGCATCAACGGGAAACCAGCCCCGCCCGACGTCGCCGCCGGCCGTGACGCCGTTACCGGGACGGGCCGTCACCCGGCTGCGGCCTTCCGGTTCTCGTGCGCCTTGATGTGCAGCTTCTTCAGCGCGTCGGCCTGCGGGCTGAACCGGGACGAGGCCCGCTCGATGAACTGGATCGCGAAGGACCCGCCCGCGTCGAACTTGTTCTTCTCGCAGGGCAGGTCGATCCGGTCGCGGAAGTCCCGGTATACCCCGAGCGGGTCCTCGCCGCGCGAAACGCGCGCCATCTGCTCCTTGAACATCCGCCGCAGCATCGTCACGCCGACGTCCGAACGTCCCAGGTGCTCCACGGTCCGGTCGGTGATCGGGCCCTGGGTGACCCACGCCATCATGTCCTGGCCCTCGACGTAATCCACCCGGTGCCGCCCGTTCTCATCCCACAAGGGAATCGGGTAGTCGGGCACCAAGGGCTGCGATGGGTACTCGACGCCGACCGGCGCGTGCACCGTGTAGAGCATGAACCGGGTGGTGGTCCGGTCGACCGGCACCCGGATCTGCATCTGCTCGATGTTCGCCCCGCCGACCCGCATGTTGTAGGGAAACACCAGCGGGTGGCCGATCTTCCAGTCGTCGTCCTCCTCGGACGCGCCCTCGACCACCCGGCGCTTGATGATCCCCCACTCGAACGCGTCGAAGCCCACCTTGACGTGCTTCTTGCCGAACGAGGCCGGCGCGTCGAAGCCCTGGTGACGCGCCATGAACTCGAAGAACCTGCCGTGCAGCCACTCGGTATGGTGCGGGTCGACGGCGTTCTCCATGATCTGCACGAAGTTGCAGGGCAGGTCGGTCCAGCCGATGTCCCGCACCCCGTCCATGACGAACACGTCGAACCGCGGCAGCTCCGGCGCGGGGGAAGGCCCGATGTAGGCCCAGATCAGGCCGCCCATCTCCTGCACCTGCCCGGCGACCGCCCGGACCCGGTCGCGGAAGTTGGTCTCCTCCCGCTCGGCGGGCTGATCCAGGCAGGTGCCGTCGGTGCCGAACAGCCAGCCGTGGTACGGGCAGCGCAGGCCGTCGGCCTCCACCACGCCGTAGGTCAGCGAGGCCCGCCGGTGCGGGCAGGCCTCCGGCAGCATCCCGTACCGGCCGCGCGGCGTCTTGAACACGGCGAAGTCCTCGCCGAGCAGCCGCGCGGGCCGGACCGGGAACTCCTCGAGCTCGCGGGTGAAGGCGACCGGGTACCAGTAGCGCCGCAGCAGCTC
>DAIOWL010000577.1:0-5073 GCA_036758545.1 Streptosporangiaceae bacterium
AAGGGCGCGAGGATCAGGTCGATGAATACGCACTTGTCGCACTGGCCGCACCAGTAGGCGAATCGCCGCGACCGTTCGGTATAAAAGGCCTTGTTACAGCTGCGGAAGGAGTCGTGGTACCGGGTGAGCGCCGCGAACTCGCGCCCCACCCACAGCTCGGTCCGGTCCCTGAGCCAGGAGAAGTATTCCGGGGCGGGACCCTGATCGGCCAGCACGCCGCGGAAGGCGGCTTCGAACTCCTCGCTCTTGGAGAACTGGTGGTTGACCGGGCGGCCGTCGAACTCCAGGGTCGGGATGGACGCCGACCACTCGTTGGACATCACCACCGCGTCCCGGCCGGTGAGCACCGCGGCCAGCACGGCGATCGCGGACAGGATCCCGGTCACCGGCACGTGCCCGTTGAGGAAGCCGAGTTCGGCCGAGCGCAGCAGCTGCGGGTCGATCTCGCGTTCGGCGCGGACGACCGGTAGCCCGGTCACCGCGGCCGGCTGCTCGATCGCGTCGAACCGGTCGGCGGGCCTGCTCACCACGAACAGCGCCACGTCGGCCTGCTGCCGGACCTGCTCCACCGTCACGATCGAGTCGATCCCGCCCCCGAACGGGACGAGGGCACGCTTTGGCGCCGACGCCTGCGGCGGGGCGGAGGGCTGGTCCGGGGCCCGCTGGGCCCGCAGCTGCAGGGGGCTGAGATCCAAGTCGTTGCGGTAGGCGAACTCGGCTAGGCCCTGGAGGTAGAACTCGCGGAGGAAGGCTTCTTCTGCCGCGGTCAGGGCGGTCGTTCCGAAGTCGATGACCGGGGGCGCCGCGGTCTTGTAGTACGAGACGCCGGACAGCAGGAACACCAGGCGGGCCGCGGCGCGGGCCTGTTCGGTGTGCCATTGCTCGCCGGGGAGCAGGGTGACGCGCTCGGTGAACTCGCGGCCGTCAAGCTCGTACCGGCAGGTCAGCACCCCGCGCTCAGCGTCCACGGCGTAGTCGCGATAGCGGAAGACGCTTCCGCGCGGCCCGCTCATCGTTCACCGCCGGGCCGCAGCCGGGCGGCCAGGGCCAGGCGGCCGCAGGGGCGCGCGGCGCGGTCGCTGAAGAAATGGCCGGGGACGGGGCCGGTGGGGATGTCGGTGGTATAGATCCGGGGGCCGGGGACGCCGGCCTGGCGGAGGGCGTGGCGGTTAGCGGAGCGCAGGTCGAGCAGCCAGCGGCCGGGAGCCGACGGGTCGGGGCGGATGAACTCGGTGGCGGCCAGGCCGAAGGTCCCGGTCACGGCCTCGTGGACGTCGGGACCGACCTGGTAGCGGTCCGCCCCGACGGCGGGACCGATCCCGGCGACGACATCGGACGGGCGCGTGCCCAGGTCCTGCATGGCGGCGAGGATCGCGGCGGTGACGCCGGCCACGGTGCCGCGCCAGCCCGCGTGCACGCAGGCGAGCACGCCGGCCACCGGGTCGTGCAGCACGATCGGAACGCAGTCCGCGGTCAGGATCGCGAGCATCACCCCGGGTGAGGTGGTGACCAGCGCGTCGGCCCCGCCGATGGCGTCGTCGAGGGATTGCGTTCCGCTCCCCCGGTCGGCGTCGGTCACGACCGCGACCCCGGCGCCGTGGACCTGGCGGGCGAAGACGAAGTCGCCGGGCGCCGCATCGAAGGCGGCCGCCAGCCGGCGCCGGTTCTCCGGTACGCAGGCCGGGTCGTCGCCCACGCTCAGGCTCAGGTTCAGCGTCGCGTAGGGTCCGGACGACACCCCGCCTGAGCGCGCCGTGACGGCGGCGTCGGCGCCGGACGCGTCAAGGGCGGGCCAGGTCAGCAGGCGCAGATCGCCGGCCACGCGGAACACGGTGGACGGGGGTGAGGTGGTATCGGAGGTCATCGCGTGTGAGCTTAGCGGCCCGCGGCGGCAGCCGCTAAGGCCGAGCGGCGGCGGCGGCGGAGGCCTCGGCGGAGCGCAGGGCGCGCAGCACGTTGCCGCCGGCCAGGGCGGCGCAGTCCGGTTCGGTCCAGCCGCGGCGAAGCAGCTCGGCGAACAGGGCCGGGTAGGTGGAGACGTCTTCCAGGCCGACGGTGACATCCTCGGTGCCGTCGAAGTCGCCGCCCAGGCCGACGTGCTCGACGCCGGCCACCTGGCGGACGTGCTCGATATGGTCCGCGACCTGCGTCAGCGTGGCCCCGGGCACTGGGTGGGCGGCCGTCCACTCGTCCTTGATGCTGAAGAGCTGGCTGAGATCCCTCGGGTCCAGGCCCCTCCGCCCGGCCTCGGCCTTGAGGCCGGCCGTCCAGCTGGCGCACTCCTGGGAGACGAAGCCCGGCACGAACGTCACCATGCAGACGCCGCCGTTGCCTGCCAGCCGGGCCAGCACGTCGTCGGGCACGTTGCGCGGAAAGTCGCACAGCGCGCGGGCCGAGGAATGACTGAAGATCACTGGGGCCGCGGCCACGTCGAGCGCATCCCGCATCGTGTCCGGGGACACGTGCGACAGGTCGACGAGCATGCCGATCCGCTGCATCTCGCGGACCACGTCCCGGCCGAACCCGGTCAGCCCGCCGGCCTGCGGCTCGTCGGTGGCCGAATCGGCCCAGCCGACGTTGGCATTGTGGGTCAGGGTCAGGTACCGCACGCCGAGCGCGTACAGGGTCCGGAGCACGCCGAGCGATCCGGCGATCGCATGGCCGCCTTCGGCCCCGAGCAGCGAGGCCACCCGGCCGGAGGCGAAGACCTGTTCCACGTCGTCCGCGGTCAGCGCGATCCCGAACGCCTCCGGATAGCGCACGATCATCCGGCGGGCCAGGTCGATCTGCTCGAGCACGGCCGTAACAGCGCCGTCACCGGCCAGCGAGGCCGGCACGTAGACGGACCAGAACTGCGCCCCGATACCGCCGGCCGAAAGCCTGGGCAGGTTGGTATGCAAATTCCCGGCCGGCGCCTCCAGGTCGAAGACGACCTGGCTCGCATTGCGGCCGTGCTGCCGGGCCCGGTCGCGCAGCGCCCACGGCAGGTCATTGTGCCCGTCGATCAGCGGGAACCGCCTGAGCATGTCCCGCGCCCGGCGGTCGAGGTCAGCGAGGTCGAGGTCGAGGTCGAGGTCGGTCACCTCGCCAAGCCTACGGGCCCGGCTGGCCGGCTTACTTACGACGGCGCGGGCCGAGCGTACGCAGCTTGATGTAAGCGAGCAGCGCGAAGATCAGCGCCAGCCCGGCCATGATGCCCATGTCGCGGAGCCAGTTCGCCGATGTCTGCTTCCACAGCGGGTCGAAGGGCGGCGCCTGGCTGATGGTGTTGAGGTCCACCGTGCTCGCCGCGGCCGCCAGGCCCCAGCGGGACGGCGATATGACCGAGAGCTGCTTGAGTCCCACGTTGTCGGCCAGCGGTACCACGTAGCCGGACAGGACCACCTGGACCATGGTGAACAGCACCAGGAAGGGCATCGCCTTCTCGGACGTGCTGACGAGGGCCGACACGAACAGGCCCAGGCACATCGAGGCGACGGCGAGCAGGGCGATGCCCAGGATCAGCTCCAGCAGCGGGATGGCGGTGAGGAAAGCGCCCGGGGTGTGTATCGGCCGCCAGGACACGCCGAGCAGCACCAGCAAGGTCGACTGCAGGATGCTGATGACGCCCAGGACCAGCAGCTTCGAGGTCAGGTACGCGCCGGACGAGAGGCCGGCCGCCCGTTCTCGGGTCAGGATCGAGCGTTCCTTGACCAGTTCCCGCACCGAGCTGGCCATGCCGGCCAGGCAGGCGCAGATGACCATGATCAGCAGCAGGGTGCCCGCGTCCGGGTTTCTGTGGGGCGCGCCCGCCAGGCCAAAAGTGGCCGGCACCTGGGAGATCAGCGCGCCGAGGAGGATGGGCAGCAGGATCATGAACGTCAGGTAGCCGCGGTCGGACGCGATCACCCGCACGTACCGCCGGGTCAGCGTGCTCATCTGGCTGAGCGCGCCACGCCGCTGCGGCGGCGGGGTGGCCGCCAGTTCCTGACCCTCCTGCGCCTGCGGCGGCTGCGACCGCTGGCCCAGCACGTACTGAGCGTAGGCGGGCGAGGCAGCGTACTCGGCGGCCCAGTCGCGGTCCGGATACCGGTCAAAGGCCTGGAACACCTCGGCCCAGCGGGCCTGGCCGAAGTAGGCGAGCCCTTCCTCGGGCGGGCCGTAGTAGGCGATCCGCCCGCCGGGGACCAGGACGAGCAGCCGGTCGCAGGTGTCCAGGTTGTCCACGCTGTGGGTGACGACGATGACGGTCCGGCCGTCGTGGGCCAGGTCCCGCATCTGCTCCATGACCGACTTGTCCAGGCCCGGGTCCAGGCCCGAGGTCGGCTCGTCCAGGAACAGCAGCGACGGCTTGGTCAGCAGCTCCTGCGCCACGTTGACCCGCTTGAGCTGGCCGCCGGACAGCCGGTCGGCGCGGGTGTTGGCGTGCCTGGTCAGGCCGAGCTCGCCCATCACCTCGTCGACCCGGCCGTCGCGTTCGGCGGGCTTGACGTCCGCGGGGAACCGGAGCTCGGCCGAGTACTGCAGGGCGCGCCGCGCGGTCAGCTGGGTGTGCAGCACGCTCTCCTGCGGGACCAGGCCGATCCGGTACCTGAGCTCGTTGTAGTTCTGGTACAGGTCGCGGTTGTCGTACAGCACCGTGCCGGTGGTCGCGGGGCGCATCCCGGTCAGCGCGCCGAGCAGGGTGGACTTGCCCGCGCCGCTGGGGCCGATGACGCCGAGCAGGCACTTCTCCGGGATCGGGAAGCTCACATGGTCGAGCAGCACCTTGCTGCCGGCCTTGACCACTAGTTCCTGCGCGGTGAAGGTGATGTTGCCGTCGTCGACGAACTGCCTGAGCTCGCCGCCGGTGAGCCGGAACGTGGAACTGCCGATGCTGACCAGGTCCTGTTCGGTCAGCACCTGCTTGGTGACCCGCTGGCCGTTGACGAACGTCCCGTTGTGGCTGCCGAGGTCGACGATCTCGTACTGGCCGGTGGGTGACTTGCGCAGCTCGGCGTGGTGCCGCGACACGTTGAGGTCGGACAGGACCACGTCGTTGTCGGGCACCCGGCCGATGCGCATGGCCTTGGCCGGCAGCGGCATCCGCGAGGT
>DAIOWL010000578.1:0-5042 GCA_036758545.1 Streptosporangiaceae bacterium
CGAGCCTTCCGACGTCCAGGACGCCGTCGCCGTCGTCCGCGCCATCCTGCTGGACGACCCCGCTCCCTGAAGACAGCGGCCCCTGACCACAGCGCTCCTGAAGCCGGCGCCGTCCGAAGGTGCGGCACCGCCGCTACCGCCGCTCGACCCACTGGCCACCGCGCGGCCGGATGTCCCGCACGGCCTGGCGCAGGTCGGCAAGCTCAGGCCGCCAGCCGCGACCGAGCGCGATCACCACGGTCAGCCCCGTGCCGGTGAACAGCCACGGCGCCGAGGTTCCCAGCGTGACCAGGATCCCGGCCGCGGCCGAGAAGGTGTCGGCTGCGGTGATCGCCTGGGCGAGCACACTCCCGGCGAGGAAGGCCAGCGGCGGGCACACCACCAGGCCGCGCAGCCCGCTGGCCCGCGTGTAGCAGGTGACCAGGCCGCAGGTCATCACGAACAGCGCGTCGGCCAGCAGGTCCCAGCCGGTCCAGGCCGCGATCAGCAGGCTGAGGAAGCAGGCCGCGAACAGCGCCACTGCCGCACCGCGGCCGGTCAGGGTGATAGATCCCGAACGTGTCCGGCGTGTCGGCCCCTGCGTCCGCGTGTTGCGGCCCGCGACTCGCGTCTGCGTCATCGAACGGCACGCACCAGGCTGACCTCAGCCGGGTCGATCAGAGCCCCATCCGAATCAGCGGAATCCAGCTCGAGCGCGGGCGCCAGTTCGGGGGCGGACAGGGCCCGGGGCGTCTCTTCGACGACACCCGGCGCGGTGAGCTCCCCGTCGACCACGCCGAGCTCGCTGAGCTTGCGAGCGCTCGGCAGCACCCGGCTCTCCAGCGAGCCGACCGCCTGGTTGTACGTTGACACCGCCTTGGCCAGCGCGCGGCCCAGCCGGTCCACGTGCCCGCCCAGGCCGGAGATCCGCTCGTAGAGCTGACGGCCGAGGTCGAACACGGCGCGGGCGTTCTCGGCCAGCGCGGCCTGCTGCCAGGCATACTGCGCCGTGCGCAGCATCGTGACCAGGGTGGTGGGGGTGGCGATGTGCACCTTGCGGCCGAGCGCGTACTCCAGCAGCCCGGGGTCCCGCTCCAGCGCCGGGGCCAGGAAGGCCTCGCCCGGGATGAACAGGATCACGAACTCGGGCGACGGGCTCAGCGCCGTCCAGTAGGCCTTGCCCGCCAGCCGGTCCACGTGCTCGCGCACGTGCCGGGCGTGCGCGTCCAGCCGGGCCGTGCGCACGTCGTCGTCGTCGGTCTCGGCGGCCTCCAGGTACGCGGCCAGCGAGACCTTGGAGTCCACCACGATGTTCTTGCCGCCGGCCAGCCGGACCACCAGGTCGGGCCGGCCCTTGCCGTCCGGCGTGGCCACGGTGACCTGCTCGTCGAAGTCGCAGCGGGCGCTCATCCCGGCCAGCTCGACCACCCGGCGCAGCTGCAGCTCGCCCCAGCGGCCCCGCGCCTCCGGCCGCCGAAGCGCGGTGACCAGTGCCTGCGTCTGGGTCCGGAGCTGCTCTGAGGTGTGCCGGGCGAGATGGACCTGCTCGGCCAGCGCGGCGTGCGACCGGTTCCTGGCCGCGTCGGACTCGCGCAGCTGCTCCTCGACCCGGGCCAGGGTTTCCCGCAGCGGCTCGACCAGGTGCTCGACCGCCGCGCGGCGCAGCTCCAGGTCGCCCGCCGCGGTCGCGTTCGCCGCCTGCAGCCGGCCCTCGGCCACCTCGAGGAACCGTGCCGTGCTCGCGTCCAGCGCCTGCGCGGACAGTGCCTGGAACCGCTCGGCCAGCTGGTTTTCGACCAGCGCGGCCCGCTCGGCCGCGCCGCGCTCGATCATCCTGGCCCTGTCCTCGGCGGCCCGGGCACGCTCGTCGGCCGCCGCGAGCCGTCCGCGGGCGAAGAGGTATCCGATCGCTGCCCCGATGAGAATCCCGAGCAGCAGTCCGACCAGCAACAAGACTGCACCCATATGCAGCGATGATCTCACCGTAGGTGCCAAACCCGGCGCAGACACGCCCAGCGCCCCCGAGGAGGGTGGGAAAGCCCGCTACACGCACAATGGGGCGATGACGCAACCGTCCGATTCCGGCCCTGAAACCACCGCCGCCCTGCTGGCCGGGTACCTGCACGCGGCCGGGGTGCGGCACGTGTTCGGCTATCCCGGCGAGTCGATCATCGACTTCATGGAGGCGGCCAGGCACCGCGGCGTCCAGGTCGTGTCGGCGGTGCGCGAGGGTACCGCCGCGTTCATGGCCGAGGCGGCCGCCATGACCTCCGGGCGGCCCGGGGTCTGCCTGTCCACGCTGGGACCGGGGTCGACGGCGGTGCTGAACGGCGTGGCCTCGGCCACCCTGGACCGGGTGCCCATGCTCGCGATCTCCGGGCAGATCGAGAGCTCCCGCGAGCAGTTCTTCACCCACCAGGTGGTCGACCACGACCGGATGTTCGCGCCGGTCAGCAAGCTGGCCCTGCGCCTGGACCCGGCATCGGCGGACACCGTCATCCGCAAGGCGCTGCGCACGGCCGTGGCCGAGCGCCCCGGCGCCGTCCACCTGACCGTGACCGCCGACGCCTGGTCGGTGCCGGCCGAAGGCCAGGTCAGCCTGCCACCGCTGGCCCCCGCGGCGGCCTCGGTCGACGTGCACGGCGACGGCGACCCGGTGCGGACGCTGAGCGCGGCGCGCCGCCCGGTGATCCTGGCCGGCATCGCCGCGCTGCGCTGCGCGGCCGGCCCCGAGCTGGTCCGGCTGGCCGAACTAGCCGGGATCCCCGTCGTGGTCTCACCCATGGCCAAGGGCGTCTTCCCCGAGGACCACCCGTACTTCGCCGGGGTGCTCGACATGGCCGGCTACCGCGTCCTGTGGGACCTGCTGGCCGGTGCCGACCTGATCCTGGCCGCGGGCTTCGACCCGGTCGAGCTGATCAGCCCGTGGTCGCTCGCCACCCCGGTGCTGCACCTGGACACCACCCCGAACACCGACCAGGTCTACGCCAGCGCCTGCGAGCTGACCGGCCACGTCGGGGCGATCCTGGGCTGGCTGTCCGCGCAGTGGGCGGGCGAGCCCCGCTGGGCCGGACCCGAGGTGGCGGCGCACCGCGCCCGGCTGAACCAGGCCTGGCTGGCCGGGCGGGCCGAGGGCAGGCTCAACCCCTCCGACGTGGTGGCGATCGCCCGCGAGGCCGCCCCGCCCGGCACCATCGCGACCACCGACGTCGGTTCGCACAAGATCATGGCGGGCCAGGTGTGGCAGGCGACCGAGCCGCGTTCGGTGCTGATCCCCAACGGGCTGTCCGCGATGGGGTTCGGCGTGCCCGCGGCGATCGCGGCCCGGCTCACCCGGCCCGACCGGCCGGTGATCGCCCTGGTCGGCGACGGCGGTTTCGCGATGGCCGCCACCGAGATGCGGATCGCCTCGGCCCTGGGCCTGCCGGTCACCGTGGTGGTGTTCGCCGACAACAGCCTGAACCGGATCGAGCTGCGCCAGCAGCTGATGGGCTACCCGCCCACCGGCACCCGGATGGACGGCATGGACCTAGTCACCCTGGCCGAGGCCATGGACTGCGACGGCATCCGCGCCGACAACCCCGCCGCCCTGGAAAAGGCCCTGGAAGGCTTCGCCACCCGCTCCCGCCCCCTGATCATCGAAGCCCGCGTCGACCCCTCCCAATACGAGACCCAGTTCTAACCCCACCCATCCCTCCCACCCCCACGCCCCGTCCGATGAGGTGAAGGGGCCCCCGCCCCCGATAGCGCCCCGTCCGATGGGGTGAAGGGGCCCTCGCCCCCGATAGATGGGGGCAAGGGCCCCCTCACCCCGGATGCCTCCGCGGTCCAAGGCCCTGGCAACCCCAATCTGCACCACCGTCACACCAGCACCGTCGCCCCGGACCGCTACTGAGACTCGTGCCGCTCAAGTCGCCGTCCCGGCGCACTAAACTCGCGCGGGTGAGTCTGTCTATCGGCATTGTCGGCCTGCCCAACGTCGGCAAGTCCACGTTGTTCAACGCGCTGACCCGGGCCGGCGCGCTGGCCTCGAACTACCCGTTCGCCACGATCGAGCCGAACGTCGGCGTGGTCGGCGTGCCCGATCCGCGGCTGGCCGAACTGGCCAAGCTGTATGACTCGGCCCGGATCGTGCCGGCCAGCGTGCGGTTCACCGACATCGCCGGCCTGGTCCGCGGCGCCTCGCAGGGCCAGGGCCTGGGCAACCAGTTCCTCGCCCACATCCGCGAGACCGACGCGATCTGCCAGGTGGTGCGCGTCTTCGCCGACCCGGACGTGACGCACGTGGACGGGGACGTGTCGCCGGAACGCGACATCGAGACGGTCGTCACCGAACTGATCCTGGCCGACCTGCAGACGCTGGAGAAAGCGCTGCCGCGGCTGGCCAAGGAGACCAGGTTCGCCAAGGATCCCGAACGGGCGCGGACGGCTGCCGCGGCGGAGGCGGCCCAGCGGCTCCTGGACTCGGGGACCCCGCTGTCGTCCGGCGCGGCGGCCGCCGACATCGACGTCAGGGACCTGCGCGAACTGCAGCTGCTGACGGCCAAGCCGTTCCTGTACGTGTTCAACATGGACGTGACCGAGCTCGCCGACGAGGACCTGCGCAAGCGCCTGTCTGCCCTGGTCGCTCCGGCCGAGGCGATCTTCCTGGACGCCAAGACCGAAGCCGACCTGGCCGAGCTGCCCGAGGACGAGGCCGCCGAGCTGCTCGCGGAGGCCGGGCTGGGCGAGCCCGGCCTGGCTCAGCTGGCCCGGGCAGGGTTCCGCGCGCTGGGGCTGCAGACCTTCCTGACCGCGGGCCCTAAGGAGACCCGGGCCTGGGAGATCAAGGCCGGGGCGACCGCCCCCGAGGCAGCCGGCGTCATCCACACCGACTTCCAGCGCGGCTTCATCAAGGCCGAGGTGGTCTCCTACGACGACCTGATCGCGGCCGGCTCGCTGCCCGCCGCCCGCGCCGCGGGCAAGGCCCGCATCGAGGGCAAGGACTACGTCATGCGCGACGGCGACGTCGTGGAGTTCCGCTTTCAAACAACATCAGGCGGCAAGGCCGCGCACTGAGCCAT
>DAIOWL010000579.1:0-5041 GCA_036758545.1 Streptosporangiaceae bacterium
TGACGGCGATCACGACCACCACGATGCACGCACAGGCGACCAGGGCGGGCAGCGGGTAGCCCTGCGGGATGCCCACCTGGTTCTCCGAGATCATGACGCCCCAGTTCGGCTCGGGCGGCTGCACCCCGAGGCCGAGGAAGGAGATAGCGGCCAGGTCGACCATGGCGTAGCCGAACAAGATGGTGGCCTGCGCGACGATGAGCGGCATCATGTTCGGGATCAGGTGCCGGAAGCAGATCGAGACGGCCGAGGCGCCCTGGACCTCCAGCGCGGCGACGTAAGGCTGGCTGCGCTCCTTCAGCGCGGCGCCGCGGAGCACCCGGGCCACGTACGGCGTGTAGGCCACGGCCAGCGCGATCGCCGCCGCCGTCAGCCCGGCGCCGAACACCGCCGCGGCGAGGACCGCGAGCAGGATGGCGGGGAACGCGAACAGGATGTCGAGGCCGGAGGAGATCACCGCGTCGCTGGCTCCCCGGCGCCAGGCCGCGATGACCGCGAGCAGGACACCGGCGGTCATGCTGCCGATGACCACGGCGAGCGGGCCGAGCATCGCCGTCCGGGCGCCGACGAGCAGACGGGACAGCACGTCACGCCCCTGGAAGTCGTACCCGAGCAGATGACCGCCGGAGGGAGCGCCCCAGGCCAGCGAGAGGTTCGGCAGGTTCGGATCGTACGGGGCGATGAAGGTCCCGAAGATAGCCATCGCGATCGCGATCGCGATGATGACCGCGGAAGCGATACCCACCGGCCCGGTGGCGCGCAGCAGAGCCAGGGCCCCCAGGACCCGGCCGCGCCGCGCCGCACCCGGGCCGGCCGGGCCGCGGGGAACAGCTGGGCCGGCCAGCGGGGCAGCCACGCTCACTGGGCCCGCCTCATTGGGCCCGCCTCATTGGATCTGCCTCACTGGGCCCGGCTCCCCAGCGTGACCCGCGGGTCGAGCAGCGCGTACATCACGTCCACGAGGAGGTTGACCACGACGAACGCGGTGACGAGCACCAGCGAGATGCCCTGGACCACGGCGAGGTCCTTGGACTGCGCCGCCTGGACCAGGTAGGCGCCAAGCCCGTTGAGGCTGAACGCCACCTCGACCACGGCGGCCACTGCAATCAGTGACGCGATCGTGATGCCGGTAATCGTGGTGATCGGGATGGCCGCGTTGCGCAGGATGTGCCGCTGGATCACCTTGCGGGCCGGGATACCCCGGCTGACCGCGGTCTGCACGTGCTCGCGCTCGCCTTCCTCCCGGATCGAGGCCCGGGTGACCCGGGCGACGATGGCCAGCGACGAGATGGCCAGGGCGATCGCGGGCAGGGTGAAGTGCCGGATGTTGCTGGCGAGGTCCGTGCCGTTGCCGAGGGCGGGAAACCAGCGAAGCTTGACGGCGAACAGCAGGATCAGCACGATCGCGGCGACGAACGCGGGAATGGCCGCCGACACCGCCGTCGTCACCAGCGTGCCGGTGTCGAGCACCCCGGGCCGGAGCCCGGCCACGATGCCGATTCCGATGCCCAGCACGGCGATGATCAGCGACGCGTACAGCACTAGCCCCGCGGTCGTCCAGACCCGCGAGGCGAGCAAGGTGGACACGTTCTCCCGCAGCGTGATCGAGATGCCCAGGTTTCCGTGCAGGACGTTATCGAGCCAGTACCAGTACTGCGCCAGGAACGACTGGTTCAGGTGGTAGCGCTGCTCCAGCACGGCGATGCTGCTGGGCGGCAGCGACCGCCCGCCCGACAGCGCGGCGATCGGGTTCCCGGGCGCCAGGTACAACGACGCGAAGATCACGAAGCTCGCGATGAGCAGGCTGGCGACCAGCATGGCCAGCCTGCGCGCGAAGAACCGCCAGTGCATCGCGTCAGCCGCTCCCGCCGAGCTGGTTGGCCCACGGCGCGAACATGTAGGCGAAGGACGACACCGCCCCGGTGAGGCTCTTGTTGAGCACCAGCAACGATGTCGGCTGGGTGTTCGGGATCCAGGGCATCTGCTGGACGGTCAGCTTCTGGGCCTGTGCCACCAGGGCCGCCCGCTTGGCCGGGTCGGCCGTGCCCCGCGCCTGATCCAGCGCGGAGGTGATCTTCGGGTCGTTGAAGCCGGTGTAGTTCTGTGATCCGTCCGGCAGCACCACCGTGGACAGCAGCGCGGCCGGGTCGGCGTAGTCGCCGTAGTTCACGGTGGGGAAGCCGTCGATGCCCGCCCGGGCCTTGGGATCGGTGAAGAAGTTGATGAAGTTCTGGGCCGACACCGACTTGAGCTTCACCTTCAGCCCGATGGCCTGACCTGCCGCCTGGTAGGCACCGGTCACCGCGGCGATGTTGGCCAGCTGGCTTGAGGTACCGATGGTGATGGTCTTGCCGGCGACTCCGGCCTGCTGGACGAGCTTCTTGGCCGCGGCGATGTTCTGGTTCAGCAGCGGCGAGGAGTCGTAGGCGGCGGCGAACACCGACGTGCCGTAGCCGAACGTGCCCGGGTTGGACAGCCACTTGGGCATCAGGGCGGCGCCCCGGTAGACGGAGTTGATGATGCCCTGGCGGTTGAGCGCCATCGACAGCGCCCGGCGCACCCGGACGTCACCGAGTGCGCCGGAGAAGCTGGAGATGATGAAGGCGTCGGTGGACCAGCCAGGGCCCTGGTAGACCTTCACCGAGCTGCTGTTCTTCAGCTGGTCCAGGGTGGGCAGCGCGAACGAGTACGACCCCTGGATCCCGTTGGTCAGCATGGCGGAGGTGAACGCGGATACGTCCGGGGCGCCCTTGATCGTGATCTGCTGGACGAGGGGCTTGGCGGAGGAGTTCCAGTAGTGCGGGTTGGCCACCGCGACCACGCCGACCCCCGGGTTCCAGGACTTGAACATGTACGCGCCGGTGCACATGATCTTGCCGGCCGGGGTGCCGTAGTTCTTGCCCTGCTGCTGGGCGAAGCTCTTCTCGATGATGATGCCGGGCATCGAGGCAAGCTCGCCTTCCAGCCAGTAGTCGGGCTGCTTGAGGGTGATTGTCACCTGGTCGGAACCTGTCGCCGCGATCGAGCTCACCCGGCTGAACACGGGCCCGTAGAACCCGGCGAGCTTGGGGTCGGTGTTCCGGTCCAGGCTGTACACCACGTCGGCGGGCGTCACCGGGTGACCGTCCCAGAACTTGGCCCCCGGCCGCAGCGTAAACACCATCGTCGTCGGGGAAGGGGTCGACACGGTGGCCAGGCCAGGCTTCAGCGCGCCGCCCGGCGCCTGGAGCAGCAGCGATTCGCACATCAGCGAATCGGCCGTGTTCTCCGGGTAGTCGAACGCGAAGATGGGATCCAGCGAGTTGACATCCCGGTAGACCGCCCAGACCACCGACTGCACCGGTTTGGTTCCCGCCGGGGTGGTCGTGACCAGGCCCTTGGTCGGTGACACGATGCCCGACCCCTGGCCCTGACCCTGGGTGCTGGACACCGACCGGCCGCAGGCCGGCACGGCCATGCACAACGCGGCCACTGCCACTAGCGCCATCCGCCTGCGCGGTCGTGCGGCCATGGCTCCTCCTTCGTATCAGCTCCGCTGGTAGACCAGGCTTCCGCGGATCCACGTCGCGATGACGGCCGTGGTGCCGATCTCGCCGACCGGGATGTGGCTGAGATCGGCGTCGACCACGGCGAAGTCGGCATCTAGGCCCGCGCGGATGGCGCCGGTCATGTCGCCGAAGCCGTTGACCCTCGCGCTGCCCGAGGTGTAGGCGGCGAGGAACGTGGGCAGGTCGAGCGCCTGCCCGGGCAGGAAGGGGTCGCTGCTGTCGTCTCCGGCCCCGGACGGCAGCGAGCGGTTGACCGCGACATGCGCGGCCCAGAGGGGGTTGGGGCTGCTGACCGACCAGTCGCTGCCGGCCGCCAGCGCCGCCCCGGCCGCGTGCAGCGACCCGAACGGGTACTGCCAGCCCGCCCGCCGCTCCCCCAGGAACGGGATCGTCAGCACGTCCATCTGCGGCTCGTGCGCTGCCCACAGCGCCTGGATGTTCGCGGTCGCCGACAGCGCGGCGAACCTTGCGATGTCATCCGGGTGCACCACCTGCAGGTGGGCCAGGTGATGACGTGGGCCGCTCGTGCCGTTCGCGGCCCGGGCGGCCTCGATCGCGTCCAGGGCGTTGCGGACCGCGCGGTCGCCGAGCGCGTGAAAGTGAACCTGGAAGCCTTCACGGTCCAGCGCGGTGACGAACCGGGGCAGCTCGGCCGGGTCGATGAAATCCAGCCCGGTGTGCCCGGTGGTACAGCCGTCCGCGTCCAGGTACGGCTCCAGCATCGCCGCGGTGTGGGTCTCGACCACCCCGTCCAGCATCATCTTCACGCTGGTGGCGCGGAAAAGCCCGGAACCCTGAGACCGTTCGGCCCCATTGGCCTGTGCCATCTCGCGCCGGTGCAGCAGTTCGGGGAGCTGGTCCAGACCCCGCTCGCGGTCCCACCACAGCGCACCGGTCACGTTGACGGCGAGGCGGCCCGCCTCGGCGGCACGCAGGTACACCGGCAGGTTGTCACGCGCGCCGTCGAAGCTGCCGATGATCGCGTCCTGCCATCCGGTGATCCCCATCGACAGCAGGTAGTCCTGGGCGGTGGCCAGGGCCGCGTCCCAGTCCGCGTCGCTGGTGTCAGGCAGCAGCCGGGACACCAGGTCCGCGGCGCCTTCCTGCAGCGCGCCGTTCGGCTCGCCGTCAGCGTCCCGTTCGATCCGCCCGTCGGCGGGATCAGCGGTGGTGGCGTCGATCCCGGCCAGCCGCAGTGCCGTGGTATTGACCCAGGCGCCGTGCCCGTCCCGGTTGGGAAAGAACGCCGGCCTGTTCCCGGTCACCGCGTCCAGCGGCTCGCGCCGGGGCAGCCCGCGGGGGAACGCATCCATCGACCAGCCGCCGCCGGTGATCCACCTGGCGTCCGGATGGGCCGCCGCGTAGGCGGCGATGATGTCCAGGTAGTCCTGGGCGGTCTGGCCCTCCCGGAGGTTGCAGCGTCGCAGCTGGCTGCCCGCGTAGACGGGATGAACGTGGGCGTCGGTGAAGCCGGGCAGCAGGGTGCCGCCGTC
>DAIOWL010000580.1:0-5031 GCA_036758545.1 Streptosporangiaceae bacterium
TGCGCCGGGACAGATCCGGGCCGCCGGTCGCCGAGTCGTCGTCGGCCGCGTCGTACAGCGCCTGCACGCAGGCCAGCACGGCGTCAGCGGCCGACATGCCGTCGGCGTAGAGCTTCTTCAGCGCGCCCCGGGCGAACAGGGATCCCGAGCCGATGGAGTAGAACCGCTGCTCCTCATACGGGCCGCCGGCCACGTCGTAGCTGAAGATCCTCCCCTGGGCGCTGTCCTCGTCGTAGCCGACGAACAGCGGCACCACGACCAGGCCCTGCATGGCCGCGCCCAGGTTCCCCCGGACCATCCGGGCCAGCCGGTTCGCCTTGCCCTCCAGCGACAGCGACCGGCCCTCGATCTTCTCGTAGTGCTCCAGCTCGACCCCGAACAGCCGGGCGAACTCGTTTCCCAGGCTGCCGGTGCCCGCGTAGGCATAAGCGGAGAACTCGTCGCTGCGGAACACCTTCTCCAGGTCCCGCTTGGCGATGAGGTTCCCCATGGTGGCCCGCCGGTCGCCGGCCAGCACGACCCCGTGATCACAGGTCGCGGCCACGATCGTGGTGCCGTGCGGCAGGTCCCGAACGGCCTGGCTCATCGCGCCTCCCTACTCGCCGCCTTCTTGCTTAAAGGACCGGATGACTTCCTCGGGGTTCTCCTCGAGCGCCTCGTCCATGTCGTCGAGGATCGCGCCGACATCGTCGGCCTCACCGGGCTCGCCGGTGCCGCCGGGGCCCGGCGGCTGGCCGCTGGTTTCCTTGGCTGCCATGTCACTACTCCCGTCAGGCCCACGCTATCGTCATCCGCATGCTCGACGGAGTGACGCCGGTCCCGCCCGACTTCGCGGCCCGCTACCGGGAACGGGGCTACTGGGAGGACCGGCCGCTGTTCGAGGGGTTCACCGGCGCGCTGGCCAAGTACGCCGACCGGGTCGCGGTGGTGGACGAGGCGGGCCCGGTTACCTACCGCGAATTGTCCGACCGTTCGGCCCATCTGGCCCGCATCCTGCTCGACCTCGGCTTCGGGCCGCTGGACCGGATCATCCTGCAGCTGCCGAACACGGCGATGTTCGCCTACCTCTACTTCGCGCTGCAGCGGATCGGGGCCGCGCCCGTGCTGGCCCTGCCGGGGCACCGCAAGCGGGAGATCACCCAGTTCGCCGAGATCTCCGGGGCGCGGGCGCTGGCCGTGCCCGCGGCCGTCCGCGGCTTCGACGTCACCGCGATGGCGGCTGAGGTGATGGCGTCGAACCCGGCTCTGCGGCTGTGTTTCGTGCAGGGCGCGGACGGCCCGCTGCCAGAGACACAGGCGGATCCGCGGTTCGTGCGCCTGGAGGACCTGCTGGAACGCGAGCCGCGGGCATCCGCGCAGGCGCTGGCCGACGTGAGCATCGACCCGGCCGACCCGGCGCTGTTCCTGCTCTCCGGCGGGACCACCGGGATCCCCAAGCTCATCCCCAGGACCCACAACGACTACCTGTACAACTCGAAGATCGCCGCGGCGGTGTGCGAGATCGGCGAGGGCGACGTGCTGCTTGACGTGCTCCCGATCGAGCACAACCTGCCGCTCGGCTGCCCGGGTATGCAGGGCTTTCTGCTGTCCGGCGGGACCGTCGTGCTGGGCACGAGCACCCGGCCCCGGGACGTGTTCGGGCTGATCCAGCGGCACCGGGTGACGCACATCCACCTGGTGCCCGCGCTGCTGATCCGGTGGATCGACGACCCGGCCATCACCGAGTACGACCTGTCCTCGCTGCGGGTGATCCAGAGCGGCGGGCAGCGGCTGCAGCCGGAGGTCCGGCTGCGTGCGGAACGCGCCCTGCCGGGGTGTTTCATCCAGGAGAACTTCGGCATGGCCGAGGGCTTGATCATGTTCGTTCGGCCCTCGGATCCTCCCGGAGTACGGCGGGAAACGTGCGGCCGGCCCGCCTCCCCCGACGACGAGGTCTACCTGGTGGACGAGGACGGGAACGTGGTACCGGACGGCGAGCCCGGCGAGCTGATCGTCCGCGGCCCGTACACGCTGCGCGGCTACTTCTGCTCGCCGGAGCACAACGCCCGGGCGTTCACCGCGGACGGCTTCTACCGCTCCGGCGACCTGCTCAGGAAGACGCCGTCCGGCAACTACGTGGTCGAGGGCCGGGTCAAGGACCTGATCAACCGGGGCGGCGAGAAGATCAGCGCGGAGGAGGTGGAGAACCTCATCCTGGCCCACCCGGCCGTGCTCAACGTGGCCTGCGTTCCCTACCCCGATCCGGTGCTCGGCGAGCGGATGTGCGCCTGCCTGGTCCTGCGCCCGGGCCAGTCACTGTCCCTGGAGGAACTCGTGGCGTTCCTGCGCGGCTTCGAGATCGCCACGTTCAAATTGCCCGAACGGGCGGCGTTCTTCGACACCCTGCCGCTATCGGGCTTCGGCAAGGTGTCGAAGAAGGAACTGGCGGCCCGCCTAGCTGAGGGCTCCTGATGCGCCGGATCGACCTGCACTGCTACCCGGGGACCCGGGAATGGATCGCCTCGCAGGGGCCCTACGTCGAGGCATTGGGCCAGTACTGGGGTAAGGAATGGGTGGGCAAGTCCGAGGACGACGTGGTGGCCGACGTGTCCGCGGCCGGGGTCGAGGCGGTGCTGGTCGCCTTCGACATCGAGTCGGTGACCGGCGCCCCGCCCTGCACGAACTCCTACGTCGCCGCCTTGCGGGACCGGCACCCGGAGACGTTCATCGGCGCCTGGGGGGCGGTCGACCCGTTCAAGGGCGAGCAGGCGATCGCCGACGCGGTCACCGCGGTCCGCGAGCACCACGTGCTCGGCTTCCACTTCCACCCGATCATGGGGCACTACGCGGTCGACGAGCCGGCCCTGAACCCGCTGTTCGAGACCATCGCCGGGCTCGGCGTGCCGGTGATGATCGACGTGGGCACGACCGGGATGGGCGCGGGGATGCCGGGCGGTCTCGGTGCCCGGCTCGAGCACGCGCGGCCGCTCTGCGTGGATAACCTGGCCGCCCGGTTCCCCGCGCTGACCATCATCGCGGCGCACCCCGGCTGGCCGTGGACCGACGACATGACCGCGGTCGCGCTGCACAAGGGCAACGTGTTCTGGGAGCTGTCCGGCTGGGCGCCCAAGTACTTCCCGCCGTCGCTGCGCACCGACATCAGGGGGCGGCTGCGGGAGAAGATGATGTTCGGCAGCGACCACCCGAGCCTGCCCTACGAGCGGATTCTGCGGGAGTGGGACGAGCTCGGTTACGATCAGTCCGTGCTGGAGCTGGTCTTCCACGCCAACGCCGAACGGGTCCTGGGGCTCTGAGCCGTGGCGACGGTGGACGACGTGCGGGCGATCGCGATGTCGCTGCCGCGCACCTCCGAGCATCTGATCAGGGACCACGTGAAGTTCCGTGTCGGCCAGATCGTCTACGCCTCGGTCTCGCCGGACGAGGAGCGGATGGGGTTCGCTTTCCCCAGGGAAGAGCGGGCCGCGCTGGTCGCCAGCCGGCCGGAGACGTTCATGATGCCGCTGCCCAGCGACGAGCGGTACCGGTGGGTCCGCGCCCGGCTGGCCATGCTGGACGAGGACGAGCTGCGCGAGCTGCTCATCGACGCCTGGTGCATGGTGATGCCCAAGACGATCGCGGCCAGCTGGCTGAAAAGCCAGGGCATACGATAGGCCGATGCCGCCGCGCGCGATCGACTTCCACGTGCACCTGCCCACCCCGGACTGGCTGGACGGCAGCATGGCCGGGTACGTCGAGGCGGCCGAGGCCTACTTCCGGTCGTCGGTTACGCGGCAGTCGCTCGGCGAGCTGGCTGATTTTTACCGCGGGCTCGAGGTGACGGCGGTCCTGCTGGCCTGGGACGCGGAGACGGCGACGGGGCGGCCGCGGGTGCCGAACGAGACCGTCGCCGCCGCCTGCCGCGACTACCCCGACGTCTTCACCGGCCTGGGCTCGGTCGACCCGCACAAGGGCGAGGCGGCCGTGGCCGAGGTGGAGAACATCGCCGCGCTCGGGCTGCGCGGGGTCAAGTTCCATCCGTCGCTGCAGGCGTTCGCGCCGGACGACCCGCAGTACTGGCCGATCTTCGCGGCCTGCGAGCGGCACGGGCTGCTGGCCCTGTTCCACACCGGGACCAGCGGCATCGGCGCCCGCCAGCCCGGCGGCCAGGGCATCAGGATCGACCTGGCCCACCCCATCAAGCTCGACCCGGTGGCCGCGGCGCACCCGGAGCTGACCGTGGTGGCCGCGCATTTCGGCTGGCCGTGGCACATGGACCTGATCGCCATCGCGCTGCACAAGACCAACGTGTACATCGACATCTCCGGCTGGGCGCCGCGGCGCATCCCGGCCGAGGTGATCCGCGAGCTGCGCGGGCGGCTGTCCGGGCAGTTCCTGTGGGGCAGCGACTACCCGTTCATCGCGCCCGAGCGGTGCCTGGCGGAGCTGGAAGGCCTCGACATCCCGGCGGATGCGATGCGCGCGGTGCTGCACGACAACGCCGCGCGCGTGCTAGGTCTTTAGTCCAGGTCCACTACTATCGGCGCGTGGTCGGACGGGCCCTTGCCCTTGCGGGCCTCCCGGTCCACGTAGGCCCCGGTCACCCGGTCGGCGACGGCCTGGCTCGCGTACACCAGGTCGATGCGCATGCCCTGGTCCTTGGCGAAGGCGCCGGCCCGGTAATCCCAGTAGGTAAACGGATGCGGGCCCTTCATCGGCTTGGGCACCACGTCGGTCAGCCCGAGCGCGCGCAGGTCGGCGAGGGCCTGCCGTTCGGGCGGGGTGACGTGGGTGGAGTTCACGAACACCTTCGGGTCCCACACGTCGTCGTCCGTCGGCGCCACATTGAAGTCGCCGCACACCGCGAGCTGGGCGTGCTGGCTCAGCTCGGCCTCGAGCGCCGTGCGCAGCGCGGCGAACCACTCCAGCTTGTAGACGTAGTGCGCCGACTCGGGGGTGCGCCCGTTCGGCACGTACAGCGACCAGACCCGGATCCCGCCGCAGGTGGCGCCGACGGCGCGGGCCTCCGGCGGGCGCAGGCCCGGCTCGTCGATC
>DAIOWL010000581.1:0-5028 GCA_036758545.1 Streptosporangiaceae bacterium
CCCGGCTCGGGACGTGGCGGGGCCTGCATGGCTACGCTTGAGCTCCGGATACTGAGGAGGTTCGCGTGGTCTTGCGGATGACCGTCGGCCTGGCCCTGACCGCGATCGCCCTGGCGGTCGCGGGGCGCAGGTTGTGGTGGCTGAAGCGGCTGGCGTTCACCGGGCAGCCGGCGCCTGAGCGGGTCGCGGCGGTGCGCGCGCATCCCGGCCGCGACGTGGAAACGCAGGCGGCTGAGGTGATCGGGCAGCGCAAGCTGCTGAAGTGGTCGGTACCCGGCGCGGCGCATGCGGCCACGTTCTGGGGTTTCATCGTGCTGCTGCTGACGATCATCGAGGCCTACGGCAACCTGTTCTCCCGGACCTTCGCCATCCCCGGGATCGGCCACTGGGCCTTCATCGGGTTCATCGAGGACCTGTTCGCCGTCGGCGTGCTGGCCGGCATCGCCACGTTCACCGTGATCCGGCTGCGGAACAACCCCAGTAAGGAAGGCCGCAAGTCACGGTTCTTCGGCTCGCACACCCGGGCGGCCTGGGTTGTCCTGGGGATGATCTTCCTGGTGATCGCGACGCTGCTGCTCTACCGGGGGGCGCAGATCAACACCGGCGTGTTCCCGTATAAGCACGGTGCGTTCGCCTCCGAGATCGTCGGGCACTGGCTGCACCCGCTGGGCACCGGGGTGAACAGCGTGCTCGAGGTGGTGTTCCTGCTCGGCCAGATCGCCGTGGTCATGGCCTTCGCGGTCATCGTGGTCTACTCCAAGCACCTGCATATCGCGCTGGCCCCGCTGAACGTGCTGTTCTCCCGGCGGCCGAACGCCCTCGGCCCACTTGAGCCGATGCGCAGCAACGGCAAGGTCCTGGACTTCGAGGAGGCCGACCCGGATACGGATGTGTTCGGGCTGGGGAAGATCGAGGACTTCACCTGGAAGGGCCTGCTCGACATGGCCACCTGCACCGAGTGCGGGCGGTGCCAGTCGCAGTGCCCGGCCTGGGTCACCGGCAAGCCGCTGTCGCCCAAGCAGGTCATCCTGGACCTGCGCGACCACGCCTTCGCCAAGGCGCCGTACCTGCTGGCCGCCAGCGACGACGATCGCGAGAAGCTCCCCGACGAGGTGAAGAAAGAGGCCGAGCGCCCGCTGGTGGGCAAGGACGGCGGCGTCATCGACCCGGACGTGATCTGGTCGTGCACCAACTGCGGGGCGTGCGTGGAGGAGTGCCCGGTGGACATCGAGCACATCGACCACATCGACGGGATGCGCCGGCACCAGGTCCTGATCGAGTCGGCGTTCCCGGTCGAGGCCGCGGGCATGCTGCGCAACCTGGAGAACAAGGGCGACCCCTGGGGCATGGGCGAGATGCGCCGGGCCGAATGGATCACCGAACTCGACTTCGAGATCCCCGTCGTCGACGGCAAGATCGACCCGGAGATCGAGTACCTGTTCTGGGTGGGCTGCGCAGGCGCCCTGGAGGACCGGGCCAAGAAGACCACCAAGGCCATCGCCACCCTGCTGCACACCGCGGGGGTGAAGTTCGCCGTGCTCGGCCCGGCCGAGACGTGCACCGGGGACCCGGCCCGGCGGATCGGCAACGAGTTCGTGTTCTCCATGCTCGCCCAGCAGAACGTGGAGACGCTGAACGAGGCCGGGGCGAAGAAGGTCGTGGCCAGCTGCCCGCACTGCTTCAACACCATCTCCCGCGAGTACCCGCAGCTGGGCGGGAACTACGAGGTCATCCACCACACCCAGCTGCTGGCCCGGCTGGTCGCCGAGGGCCGCCTCCAGCCGGTCACCCCGGTGCAGGAGAAGCTGACCTACCACGACCCGTGCTTCCTGGGCCGGCACAACAAGGTGTACACGCCGCCGCGCGAGATCTTGGACTCGGTGCCCGGCGTGGAGGCGACCGAGATGCACCGGTGCAAGGAGCGGGGCTTCTGCTGCGGCGCCGGCGGGGCGCGGATGTGGATGGAGGAGCGGATCGGCAAGCGGATCAACACCGAGCGGATCGAGGAAGCTCTCGCGCTGTCCCCGGACACGATCTCCACCGCCTGTCCGTACTGCCTGGTCATGCTCGGCGACGCCGTCGCGGCGAAAAAGAGCTCCGGCGACGCCCCGGACACACTCGAAGTCGTCGACGTGGCTCAGTTGCTGGCCCGTTCGGTCCGTAGTGCGGCGCCGACCGTCGCGGACGGTGACGGCGGCACGGACGGTGCGGGGGCCGCGGGCAGCTGACCCCCGCTGCTCTCTATCCCAGTCCGTTGTACAAGGCAGGCTCCTCTGGATCGGCGCTGCTCGCGTCGCCGCGGTCCAGGTAGGGCCAGCCGGACGTGCCGCCTTCGGGCGGGTCGGGCGGGAGACGCCGGATCACCTCGAGCACCACAATGTGGCTGCGGCGGTCATTCACCACCACGCGGACGTCGCTGGCCCAGCAGGCCGCGCGCAGGACGTCCCTGGCCGCTTCCAGGTCCCTGGCGGTGATTCCGGCGCGGCACCACAGCCAGACCCGCTCGCCGAAGCGGGCTGGCACGGTATACAGGACGACCGGGAGGTGGCCGTCCCTGGTGTGGATCCAGGCCTGCGCGCAGCCGGTCCGCACCCGGTGGGGGGTGATGACGCACCAGGCCCGGGCGGTGATCCGCTGGCGGGACGGCGGCCAGATCAGCGCGGCGGCCATAACAGCCGTCGCCGCCGCCGCCGCGGCGATGAGCCATCCCGGGCCGAGGGTGACGCCGATGCCGATCGTACCAAGCAGCACCCCGGCGATCAGGCCGAACTCGTAGCGCCAGTGCCACATCCGCGCGATGATGCGAGGCCGCGCGACCGTCCTCATTGCGGCTTCCACACTGGCCATGACGCTCGGGTCGTTCGGTTGGCGGGGGCGTCCGGAGGCCATGGCTAGTCCACCTCCCCGCTGCTGATGCGGCCCGTGCCCTGGCACGGCGGGCACGGCTGGTCCGCGGTCAGGCCCGACCCCCGGCACTTCGGGCACTCGGCCAGCGCGTCGAACCGCGGATCGCGGTATCTGCGACCGAGGCCGCCGTGTGTGGTGATGATCTGCCAGCTGTGCCAGTAGGCTTCGGCGTCGTTCATGGCGAACAGCCGGTCGCCCAGGCGGCGGGGCAGAGCCGCCAGCCAGCTGAGCAGGATCCGGCCGGCCAGGGGGATGGCGCGGGCCGCGGCGATCAGGCCGCGGCGGAGACGGGTCCATGTATCGGACGATGCTGCCCCCGAGTCTGCCCCCGCAGGAGCCCCCGACAGTGACGTCGGTGTCGGCCCGGAGAACCCGCCGAGTATCAATGGGGGGTTGTTTTCGCTGGTGGCGTTGTTAATCTTGATCATGTTGCTAGCCGTTCGAGCTCGGTCCAGAGCCTGGTTAGTGCCTCGCTGGGTCGGTGTTGCAGCACCGGCCCAGCGGTATGTCCGGGGTATGGCGCAGCGGGTAGCGGCGCGGATCCCGGACCAGTGCGGTTGTCGCCGTGGATGTAGAGCCACGGTCCGCATGCTTCGGCATAGCGGAAGCGGGTGCGGTCGTTGCGGGCTAATCGAAATAGCAGGTCTCCCTCCCTCACGTGGCCAGGTCCCACGGGGGCGACTCCGGTCGCCCGGTGCGGGCCTTCTCTATGGCACGCGGTCTGCTGTCGGTAACCCCTCGGGGCACCGTCGACCCCGTTGTCGGCGGGTCGCTTGAGGATGACTTCTGCGATCTGATTTCATAGTGCATCTGGCAATGCAGCTTGGCAAGTGCCAAACTAAAGTGCATCTTGCATGAACCAGCCGTACAATCCCGAGGGTTGGGACCATTGGTCCCGGGCTTATGAGTAACAGCGTTGGACTCCTGCGAAAGGACGCCACTTACGTGCCTGAGGTGCGCAGTCCCACGGTTCGCCGCCGCGAACTGGGAGCCCTGCTGCGCAAGCTCCGGACCGAGAAAGGTCTTACGGTCGAGCAGGCCGCCGAGCAACTGATGTTCTCCATGAGCAAGCTGAGTCGCATGGAGACCGGCCACGGTGTCGCCACCCCCCGGGACATTAGAGACGTATGTTCCCTTTACGAGGTGACCGATAAGGCCGAGCGCGAGCGCATGCTGAAGCTGGCCGCAGAGGGCAAACAGGCAGGCTGGTGGCAGAGTTACGATCTGCCCTATTCCACCTACGTAGGTTTGGAGGCGGAAGCCACCGCCATCAGTGACTTTCAGTCGTCGGTCGTGCCTGGTCTCCTTCAGACCGCGGATTACGCGCGAGCCGGACACGAAGGCGCAATGCCGAGGTTGAGCTCCGAGGAGATCGAGCGGCGAATCGAGGCGAAGCTCACTCGCCAGGCTCTGCTGGGACAGGACGATCCGCCCGATTTCAGCGCGGTCCTAGACGAAGCCGTCCTGCACAGGATGGTCGGCGGGCCCGCGGTCATGAGCGCTCAGCTAGGACGCCTCATCGAGGCGGCGAATCGGCCGAAGGTGAGAATCCAGGTCATTCCCTTCACCTTGGGTGCGCACCCGGGTGTCGAGAGTAACTTCAATATTTTGGAGATGCCCTCCCCAACTCCGGGAGTCGTATTTGTGGAGGGACTGGTAGGGTCGATCTACCTTGAGCGGTCGGAGGAGCTGACGCGGTATCGGCAGATTTTCGAACGACTCCAAGCGATAGCACTTAGTCCAAAAGACACAATCGCACTGATTGCGAAGATCCGGGCCCAGTCGGCCAAGGCCAAGAGCCGCACCGGCTGATCCTCTAGACTCATGCAGTCATTCAGGTTTCACGAGAATGCATCATTTCTGTCTATTCCAAAAGAATATCTTTAGTGTCTGCTCTTTCTATAGGATATCTGCGTGAATAATAGAAAGCAAAGTCATGCCAATAACTCTTTTGGGCGGCGAGGGCCAGTCATGGCGTAAGTCGAGCTACAGTGCAGGAAACGGCGAATGCGTCGAGGTGGCAGCATCTTCCGGGCGGCGAATATTCATTCGCGACTCAAAGGATCCGGAGGGCCCAGTCATCAGCTGCTCGGCCGACACGTTCCGCTCGTTTCTGGATGC
>DAIOWL010000582.1:0-3405 GCA_036758545.1 Streptosporangiaceae bacterium
CGGGATGGCCGGGGAGCCCGGCCAGGTACTGCTTGTGCGCCTCTAGCGAGGCGATTCCGCCCTCCAGCGGCTCCCCGGTGACGTCCACGCCGTGCGTCGGCTGCGGGTCTCCGCCCGCGAGCAGCCAGCGCGCCGAGTGCGGCTGCAGGCCCTCGTCGAGGAGTTCGGGGAAGACCCAGCGATTGCCGGCGTCGCGCAGCGCATCCACCGCGGCGAGGCCCGCCACGCGATGATCGGCCTGGTTCAGCATGCCGCCAAACTCGACCGCCCAGGACCCCACCACCACCGCGTCGGGCTGTCGGCGCCGGATGACGCGGGCGATGTCGCGGCGCAGGCCCAGACCGTACTCGAGCATGCCATCCCGGTAATCGAGGAATTCGACCTCGCTGACGCCGACCGCCCGCGATCCCGCGATTTGCTCCTCGGTGCGAAGCTGCGCGGTCCGCTCCGGCGGGCTGCTGTCCATGCCGGCTTCCCCCCGTGTCAGGAGCAGGTACGCGACGTCCACACCGCGCGCCGTCCAGGACGCGACGGCCGACGATATCCCGTACTCCACGTCGTCCGGGTGCGCCACCACGCACAGCACACGGCGGAAAGCATCGTCGGGGAACGGAGGTATCAAGTCAGTGGCCATGCCCGAGAGCGTAGCGGCCTCGGAACGTCAACGCGGCGGCCAGCCCAGCGCGTCGAACACGGCGACCGGGTCGAGGTAGTCCCGCCAGTGCACGACCTTGCCGTCGCGGAGCGTGAGCACGGAGATGTACCGGTTGGAGTACCGGCGTCCGGTACCCACGATGTGGCCTTCGGAGGCGTACTCGAGCACCACGACACCCTTGGCCGCGTCGTGGTAAACGGCCAGGTCAAAGCAGCGGTCAAGAACGATCATGGTGCCGTAGGGGCGGTACAGCTCGGCGACCGCGGCGCGGCCCTCGATGTGCCGCGGGTACCCGGGAACCGTCACCACGTAGTCGACGGTGATGTCCTCGGCGAGGAGGTCGAAGAAGTGGCCGGGCTGGACCAGCCCGGCCAGGCCCTGTTCGATGATCCGGAAGAACGGATCGAGCGCGGCGAAGTCCGTCAGGTCGGCGATGGGTGCCTTGACTGTGTCGTTCACCCGTCCATGATCACAGGTCCAGCACGAGGCGGTCCGTGCACGAGCGCGAGACGCAGATCATCATGCAGTCCCTGGCCTGGCGCTCCTCCTCGGTCAGCACCGAGTCGCGATGGTCAGGCACGCCGCTGAGCACGGCCGTCTCGCAGGTGCCGCAGGTGCCCTCGGCGCAGGACGACAGCACCCCGACCCCGGCCTCCTCGACCACGTCCAGGATCGACCGGTCGGGCGGGATCGTCAGGGTGAGCTCGCTGGCCGCCAGTTCCACCTCGAAGGCCTCGGCCCGGACCGGCGCGGTCAGCGGCCGGGCCGCGAAGCGCTCCACGTGCAGCGACCTGGCCGGCCAGGCCGCGCAGCGTGCCTCGACCGCGGCCAGCAGCGGCTCGGGCCCGCAGCAGTAGACCAGCGTGTCCGGCTGCGGGACACCGATCCAGGAGTCCAGGTCGAGCAGCCCGGTCTCGTCCTGCGGCGCCACGGTGACCCGGTCGCCGTGCCGGGCGAGCTCGGGCAAGAACGCCATCGAAGTCCGGTAGCGCCCGCCGTACAGCAACCGCCAGTCAGCCCCGGCCGCCGAAGCCGCGGCGATCATCGGCAGGATCGGCGTGATGCCGATCCCGCCCGCGATGAACTGGTAGCGCGGTGAGGGAGCCAGCTCGAAGTTGTTCCGCGGACCGCGGACCCGCACCGTGTCTCCGGCTCGCAGCCGGTCGTGGACGAACCGCGACCCGCCGCCGCCGTTCGCGTCGCGCAGGATGCCCAGCCGCCACAGGTGGTGGTCGGCCGGGTCGCCGCACAGCGAGTACTGCCGGGTCGGCACCCCGTCCAGGATCAGGTCGACGTGCGCGCCCGGCGACCAGCGGGGGAGCGGGCTGTCCACGATCTGCCGCAGGGTCAGGGCCACCACCCCCTCCGCGACCTCGTCCTTGCCCTCCACCCGCACGTCCGCCTCGAACTCGCGGGTCAGCACGGTCATGCTGGTCGAGTCGCGCCGAACGGTCTCCACGTGCGCGTGATGCTCCGGCACCGCGGCCACCGGGAACGCCAGGTGCAGGTGGTCCCAGACGTACATGTTCGGGGTGGTCCGGTAGCGCTCCGGCGGCGCGGCGACCGTGTAGTCGCCCAATGCGGGGAGCCCCTCCTCCAGGGCCACCTTCGCCTCGAGCCGGGCCAGCGGCGCACCGAGGCAGCCGTGCATTCCCTCGCCGAACCCGAGGTGGCGGAACCGTCCCCGCCTCACATCGAAGCGGTCCGGGTCGGCGAACCGTCGCTCGTCGCGGTTCGCCGCGCCGTAGACCAGCACCACCCGGCCGCCGGCCGGGATCGTCACCCCATGCAGCGTCACCTGGCGCGACGTGGTGCGGCCGACCAGCTGCAGCGGGGTGGCGAGCCGGATCGCCTCCTCGACCGCGTCCGGGATCAGGGCCGGGTTCTCCCGCAGGATGGCGCGCTGGTCCGGGTTCTCGGCGAGCAGCTTGAACAGCGTCCCGATGAGCCCGGCGGTGCTCTCGACGCCGCCCAGGAACAGCACCATCATCAGGCCGAGGACCTCCGAGGCGGGACCGACGTCCTCCTCGGCGAACGGCACGCCGTTGATCTCCGCGGTGACGATGTGGGTCACCAGGTCCGTGCGCGGCCGGGCGCGCCGCTCGTGCAGCAGGTCCATGAAATAGGCCTGGATGCCGGCGGTGGCGGCCTTGGCCACGGGGGTGAGCCGGGAGTCATCGGGCTTGCGGTCCTTGAGCTCATGCACCCATCGGTTGAGCTGCTCCCGGCCCTGCGCGCGGGCCGCGGGCAGGCCGAGCAGGTCGAAGAACACCTCGTTCGGCGTCGGCCAGGCCAGTTCCTGGGCCAGGTCCACGATGCCGCGGTGCCGCCAGGCGTCGATCAGGCCGCGGACGACAGAGCGGACCGCGTCCTCGCGCTCGGCGATGCGGTTGGGCAGCAGCTGTGGCTGGATCATCCGGCGGATCTGGTCGTGCCGCGGGTTGTCGATGTCGGGCAGGAACCCGGGGCCGCTCTGGTCCTTCGCGGTGTCGTCGATGTCGATGCCCTCGTAGGACAGGAACGTCTGCGGGTCCGTCGCGGCCGCGCGGACGTCCTCGAACCGGGACAGCGCCCACCAGTTCCACTTCTCGCTGTAGAACACCGGGGCCTCGTCGCGCATCCAGCGGTACACCGGGAACGGGTCAGCCTGGAACTCCTGGCTGAACGGGTCGTACTCCATCACCCGTGACGTGCTGATGCTCATGGCCCGACCTCCGCGACAAGCAGCCATTTTGGACAAGATTGGAATC
>DAIOWL010000582.1:3505-5026 GCA_036758545.1 Streptosporangiaceae bacterium
GATGCTCATGGCCCGACCTCCGCGACAAGCAGCCATTTTGGACAAGATTGGAATCCATTAGATCGTTCCAATATAGAATCCCTCACTAGACGGCGTATGTCAAGGCCCCGGCACCGCCCTGCGGACGGAGTGCGCAGGACATGAAACCCGGGTTCCACGGCGTTCGAACGCCGTGGAACCGGGAATTCAGGGCGTTTGCCCGGCGTCTGTTCGGCGTTTGCTCCCAGCCCTTGGCCGGGACGTGAGCTAAGCTTCGTTCGGTAGATCGTTCCAACGGCCACCACGGAGGTCCCCGATGCCGGTCAACGGCGAGGAGCCGGCGCCCCGGCCCACCATCCGTGACGTGGCCGAACGTGCCGGGGTCTCCAAGTCCCTGGTCTCGCTCGTCCTCCGTGGCTCGCCGAAGGTCAGCCCGGCGCGGCGGGCAGCCGTCGACCAGGCGATCGCCGATCTCGGCTACCGGCCCAACGCCGCCGCCCGGACCCTGCGCGAGGGGAGCAGCCGGGCCATCGGCGTGCTGCTCAACGACGTCCGCCACCCGTGGTTCGTGGACCTCCTCGACGGCCTGATCTCCGTTCTGGAGGCCGACGGCAGGCACGTCGTGCTCAGCGGCGGCGGCCGGCTGGACCGGCGGATGGACGACTCGGTGCTGCGCGGCTTCCTCGGGCTCGAGGCCGACGGCTTCATCCTGGCGGGCACCCAGGCGAACTCGCCGGTCATCGCCGAGATCGCCAGCGCGGTCCCGACGGTCACGGTGGGCTGGCGGGACATCGACCTGCCGCGGGTCGACGCGGTCGCGAACGACGACCTGCGCGGCGCGACGCTGGCCACCCGCCACCTGATCGAGCTGGGCCACCGCAGGATCGCGCACATCTCCGGGCGCGTGTCGGGGACCAGCAACGTGGTGCCGAAACTGCGCCAGCAGGGCTACGAGGACACCATGCGAGCCTGCGGATTGGGCGAGCACATCAGGGTCGAGTGGGCCGACTTCACCGAGGACGGCGGGTACCGCGCCACCGTTCGGCTGCTCAGCAGCCCCGAGCCGCCGACCGCGATCTTCGCCGTCGACGACCTGACCTGCGTCGGCGCCCGCTCGGCCGCCTCGGAGATGAACGTCGACGTGCCTGGCAGGCTCTCGCTGGTCGGCTACGACAACACCTACCTGGCCCGGCTGCGGTCGATCTGGCTCACCAGCGTCGACAGCGCCGGCTTCGAGGCCGGCCGGCTCGCCGCCCGCACCCTGCTGGCCCGGGTGGCCGACCCAGCCCGCCCCGCCGAGCTCCACCTCCTGCCCCCCGCCCTCGAGGTCCGCGGCTCTACCGCGCCCCCAGCAAGCTGAGGCACTTCCCGGAATCCGGGAGCCCGCCCCTCGCCCAGAATATATCCCTGAAAAGGTAGAAATACAAGCCGTAATACGCTATTATGTTCTATAAAGATCATCATTCCGAACGGGTGGTGGTACATGTCTCCGGAACCGGTTCCCGCAGAGCCAGAGTGGGACGATGATCCCGCCTGGACGCG
>DAIOWL010000583.1:0-5017 GCA_036758545.1 Streptosporangiaceae bacterium
ATGGGCCGCGGGTGCAGTTGCTCGGCAGCGGGACGATCCTGCGGGAGGTGCTGGCCGGGGCGGACCTGCTGGCCGAGGACTACGGCGTGGCGGCCGACGTGTGGAGCGCGACCAGCTTCACCGAGCTGCGCCGGGACGGGCTGGCCGCCGAGCGGTGGAACATGCTGCACCCGGGTTCGGAGCCGCGGCGTTCATACGTGGAGGAATGCCTTTCCGGGCGGCCGTCCGGTCCGGTGATCGCGGCGACCGACTACGTCAGGACTTATCCCGACCAGATCCGTGCCTTCGTGCCGGGCAGGTACCGGGTGCTGGGGACGGATGGCTACGGCCGTTCGGACTACCGGCGCAACCTGCGCCGCTTCTTCGAGGTCGACCGGCACTACGTCGTCCTGGCCGCGCTGACATCGCTGGCCGAAGACGGGGCGGTACCCGCCGACAGGCCGGCCGACGCGATCGCCCGGTACGGTATCGACCCGGACACAACCGATCCGTCGCGGGCCTGAGGGGAGCAGCCATGACAGAGGTCAGCGTCCCGGACCTCGGCGACTTCGCCGACGTGCCGGTCATCGAGATCCACGTCGCGCCCGGCGACGTGGTCAGCAACGAGGACCCGCTGGTCACCCTGGAGTCGGACAAGGCGACCATGGACATCCCCTCCCCCGCCGCGGGCACCGTCCGCGAGCTGCGGGTCAAGGTCGGCGACCTGGTCAACCGCGGTTCGCCGATCCTGTCGCTGGACACCGAGGGGGCCGCGGTCGAGCCGCCGCCGCTGACCGACCAGCAGGAGCCGCCCACGCTGGACGCGGCGGATCCGGTGGAGGCGGCGCGGGAACCGGCGGCACGTTCGATCGCGGAGGCGCCGGTTCCGGGCGCGACGGCCGGGGCCGGTGAGGTGGGGGCGGCAGCTGGAGCGAGTGCGCCGGCTGGAGCGGGCGCGGGCGCTGAGGCGCTGGCGGACTTCGACGGGGTGCACGCCAGCCCGGGGGTGCGGCGGCTGGCCCGCGAGCTGGACCTGGACCTGACCGCGCTGTCCGGGACGGGACCGAAGGGCCGGATTACCAAGGAGGACGTGATCGCGGGGGTCCGCGGCCCGGCCCCCATGGAAGGGGGGGTCGCGGGGGGTATCCCCCCGCGGGTGGGGATCCCGGAGGTGCCGGCGCAGGACTTCTCGAAGTTCGGGCCGGTCGAGGTGCGGCCGCTGACCCGGATTCAGCGGCTGTCCGGACCCGCGCTGCACCGGTCCTGGCTCAACGTCCCGCACGTCACCCACGACGACGAGGCCGACATCACCGACCTGGACGCCTACCGCCGCGAGCTCGACACCGCGGCCAAGGCGGAGGGCTACCGGGTCACGCTGCTCGCCTTCCTGATGAAGGCCAGCGTCTCGGCGCTGCGCGAGTTCCCCAGGTTCAACAGCTCGCTGACGCCGGAGAAGGACGCGCTGATCTACAAGGGCTACTACCACCTCGGCGTGGCCGTGGACACACCCGAGGGCCTGGTGGTGCCGGTGATCCGTGACGTCGACCGCAAGGGCATCACCGAGCTCAGCCGGGAACTCGGCGCGACCTCGGCCCGGGCGCGCGAGGGCAAGCTCGGCCCGGCCGACCTGCAGGGCGCCTGCTTCACCATCTCCAGCCTGGGCGGCATCGGCGGGACCAGCTTCACGCCCATCGTCAACGCCCCGGAGGTGGCGATCCTCGGCGTGGTCCGGTCCAGGATGGCCCCGGTGTGGGACGGTGAGGCGTTCGTGCCGCGCCTGATGCTGCCGCTCTCGCTGTCCTACGACCACCGGGTCATCGACGGCGCGCTGGCCGCGCGGTTCGCCCGGTACCTGTGCGGGGTACTGGAGGACATCCGGCGGCTGGTGCTCTGACATGGAGAACCAGACGGCTGAGGTGCTCGTGCTCGGGGCCGGGCCCGGCGGGTACACGGCCGCGTTCCGGGCCGCAGACCTGGGCAAGAAGGTCGTGCTCGTGGACCGCGAGCCGGCCCTCGGCGGGGTCTGCCTGAACGTCGGCTGCATCCCGTCCAAGGCGCTGTTGCACGCGGCCAGGGTGATCGCGGAAACCCGGGAGATGAGCGAGAACGGCGTCTCGTTCGGCCCCCCTGAAATCGACCTCGACCGGCTACGGGCCTGGAAGGATGGCGTGGTCGGCCGGCTCACCGGCGGCCTGGCCACGCTGGCCAGGCAGCGCAAGGTCACCACCATCCGCGGCTACGGCCGGTTCACCTCGCCGCACGAGCTGGCGGTGGAGCTGGCCGAGGGCGGCGCGGTCTCGGTCGGCTTCGAGCACGCGATCATCGCGGCCGGCTCGGAGGCGATCACGCTGCCGTTCATCCCGGCGTCGGACCCGCGGGTCATCGACTCCACCGGGGCGCTGGAAGTCGGCGAGGTGCCGCCGCGGCTGCTGGTCATCGGCGGCGGGATCATCGGGCTGGAGATGGCCACCGTCTACCACGAGCTCGGCGCGAAGATCACCGTCGTGGAACTGCTCGACCAGCTCATCCCCGGCACCGACCGCGACGTGGTGGCGCCGCTGGCCAAGCGGGTCGCCCGACAGTACGAGAACGTGTATCTGAAGACACGGGTGACTGGCGTCGAGGTCCGGGCCGAGGGCCTGGTGGCCTCGTTCGAGGGCGCGAAGGCCCCGGCCACCGACACCTTCGACCGGATCCTGGTCGCGGTCGGGCGCCGGCCCAACGGTCCACTGATAGGGGCCGAACGGGCCGGAGTGGCCGTGGATCCGTCCGGCTTCATCGCGGTGAGTAAGCAGATGCGGACCAGCGTGCCGCACATCTTCGCGATCGGGGACGTGGTCGGCCAGCCGATGCTGGCGCACAAGGCGATGCACGAGGCGAAGGTCGCCGCCGAGGTCATCGCGGGCAAGAACAGCTTCTTCGACGCCCGCGCCATCCCGTCGGTGGCCTACACCGACCCCGAGGTGGCCTGGGCCGGGGTGACCGAGAACGAGGCCAGGGCCGCGGGCGTGGCGTACGGCAAGGGCGTGTTCCCGTGGGCCGCCAGCGGCCGCTCGCTCACCCTGGGGCGTTCGGAGGGGATGACCAAGGTGCTGTTCGACGAGGCGACCGGCCGGATCATCGGCTGCGGCATCACCGGGCCCTCGGCGGGCGACCTCATCGCCGAGGCGGTGCTGGCCATCGAGATGGGCGCCGACGCGGCCGACATCGGCCTGACCATCCACCCGCACCCCACCCTGTCCGAGACCGTGGCCATGGCGGCCGAGGCGTTCGAGGGCACGATCACCGACCTGTACCTGCCCCGGCGTCCTGGCCGGCCCGGTCCGGGCCGGCCAGGAGACTAGCTCGCCACCAGCGACTCTGCTTGCTCGGGCGTGTGGTAGCGGCTCCCGACCTGAGCTGCCTTCTCCGGGTTCCGCCGCTGCCAGATCGCGTAGTAGACAATGCCGATCGCGGTCCAGGCCAGGAATACGTAAGGCAGCCAGACGTAGGCGCCGGTGAGGGCGGGGAATATGTCGCCGGGAATGGTCTGCGGCAGCCAGTTAGCCCAGAATACGAAGACCATAATGGCGGCGCCGAGCAGGCCGAGTACCCAGGCCAGCGTGGCCGGCACACCGGCCCGCCGCAGGAAGATCGGGGCGCCGATGCCAACCAGTGCGTACCCGAGCATGAAGCCGAAGGTCGCAACCGTGCCGACCCACCCGGTGGCGTTCACCGCAGACTCATTGACGATGGTAGTCACGATCGGGATCGCGATCATGGGTACCGCGGCGACCGCGATCGCGATGTGCGGCGTGCTCCGGGCGCGGTGGATGCTGCCCATGGTCGAGTGGCCCATGCCGTCGCGCGCCATCGAATAGATCAGCCGGGCGCCGGCGTTGATGCAGGCGAGCGTGCAGGCGAACATGCTGCAGACAATCCCGATGTCGAGGATGTAGGCGAAGAAACCGATTCCGGTGTCTGTGGCCAGGTCGGGCAGCGGGGCGGTGCTGCCCAGGATGCCGCCCTTGACATTCTGGAAGCCATAGATCTGGGAATAGGAGATGACGACGTAGAACAGGCCCACGATCAGGCAGCTCCAGAGGATGGCGCGGGGCACGTTCCGGAAGGAGTTTTTCGATTCGACGCCCAGGGAGCCGGCGCTCTCGAACCCGACGAACGCGAAGATCGCCAGCACCGTGCCGACGAGGATGCCGCCGGGCTTCACGCCAGTCAGCGTGAGCTGGTGGGTGTCGAAGACGCTGCCGTTATGCACCCAGATATTCACCGACAGTATGAGGATGATTGTTACCGAGATCGACTCGAGAACCAGCGCCGTCTTGGCTGACAACCCGATATCGAAGAACGCGACGCTGGCGGCGAGGAGCGTGTCTAGCAGGAAGAGCGCGACCAGGATCCCTCTGTTGTCTCCCGGGGCGCCGAGCCTGGTCAGCAGGTCGGCGCCGTAGATCGCGAACCCGTAGACGGTAGCCATGCCGGTCGCGAGGTAACCGAGTATCAGCCCCCAGCCGGCGGCGTGCCCGAAGCTCGGCCGGAGCGCCTTGCTGACCCACACGTAGAACGAGCCCGCCGAGTTAATGCGGCGGGCGAACTGTGCCGCGCAGTAACCGATGCACAGCAGGGCGAGCAGGGCGATGGTGAAGGAGACCCACGTCCCGTTCCCGGCGCCTGCGAATACGAGCAACGGCAGGAGCGCCATCGCCGCGCTGGGAGCCATGTTGGCCACCGACTGGGCCAGCACTTCCGGCAGGGACAGCCTGCCGTGCTTGAGATCAGGAGAGACGCTGGTGTCCGCGGTGAGTGCCGTCACTCCGCGATCGGAAGCTCCGTCAGCATTTTCGGCCATTTCTCTTGCTCCTAATTGTCGCCGCTAATTACAGCTCCCCGTTTGTCGTCCGTCGGTCGAAGGCCATTGTGGTCATGTTCGTGCTTCTGGCGGTCTGCCCGGGTCTCAGCCCTGGTGGTGGCCGTGCTGCGCGGGCGGCAGGTCGAGGGCGGGGTTGCCGTCGAAGAAACCGTCGGCCCTGAGCTGGAACCC
>DAIOWL010000584.1:0-5015 GCA_036758545.1 Streptosporangiaceae bacterium
TCCTCGGTCACCGTGTGCTCGACCTGGATGCGGGGGTTCATCTCGATGAACACATGACGCCCGGCCCGGTCGACGAGGAACTCCACCGTGCCCGCGTTGACGTAGCCGATCGCGCGCGCGAACGCCACGGCGTCGGCGCAGATCCGCTGCCGCAGTTCCTGATCCAGGTGCGGCGCGGGCGCCAGTTCCACCACCTTCTGATGCCGGCGCTGCACCGAGCAGTCACGGTCGAACAGGTGGATCACGTTGCCCGCGGCGTCCGCGAGGACCTGCACCTCAATGTGCCGTGCGTCGGTTACCGCCTGCTCGAGGTACACGGCGGGGTCACCGAACGCGGCCTCCGCTTCCCGCATCGCGGCCCCCAGCGCTTCCGCCAGCTCCGCGGGAGTGCCGACCCGGCGCATACCGCGTCCCCCTCCCCCGGCCACCGCCTTGACGAACACCGGGAATTCCATGGCACCGGCCGTCTGGACCAGGACGGCCGGGTCAGCGCTCGGCTCGCTGGAGGCCAGCACCGGCAGCCCCGCGGCGCGGGCCGCGGCGATCGCCCTGGCCTTGTTCCCCGCCAGTCTCAGGATGTCCGCGGGCGGGCCGACGAAGGTGATCCCGGCCCGGGCGCAGCCCTCGGCGAGACCGGGGTTCTCTGACAGGAACCCGTACCCCGGGTAGACCGCGTCGGCGCCCGCGGTGCGCGCGGCCGCGAGGATCTCCTCGACCGACAGGTACGCCCGGACCGGGTGCCCGGTCTCGCCGATCTGGAAGCTCTGGTCGGCTTTCAGCCGGTGCAGCGAGTTGCGGTCCTCCCACGGGAAGACCGCGACCGTCTGGGCACCGAGTTCGACAGCCGCTCGGAAGGCACGCACAGCGATCTCGCCACGGTTGGCGACCAGGACCTTTGAGAACATGACACTCCCTCAGCAGGGCGCGGCTAGCCGCTACCGCGGCCGTCTGCGGCTTACGTCTTTGTTCCCGGCCTACTGTGAATCATCCGGCTACAGGTAGGGCCATACCGCAGGGAACTGCCACCAGGCCACCGTGCCGCCGTGGATCCCGAACCACCCGACGACCCAGCGCATCTTGCCGCCGTTCTTGAACTCGACGGCCATCCGCGCGTAGTACCGGGTGACGCCGTGCTTCCTGACGGTGTTCAGGTAGACCCCGACCCAGCGCGAGCTGTACGCGCACTTGTAGCTGGGCGAGCACCCGGGCTTCTGAGTCCACAGCCGACCGGTCGCCCAGGCGCTCTTGGAACCCCACGAGGTCCAGTGCAGCCGGGTGAAGTACGGAGCGCTTCCGTTCCCGAAATAGAACGAGCCGGGCTTGGTGTAGGCGTGCCATCCGTTGTTATGCGCGGCGTACACGACGGGCGCGGTACTGGCACCGGCCGCGCTCGCTCCAAGGACAGCTTCGGAGAGCACCGCTGCCGCAAGGACGGCTCCGGTTAGCAGCCGCTTCGCAGTCTTCTCGATCCTGATCACTGGCCCCTCCAGCTCTCCAGCTGTCTCTCGTGCGAGTGGCGCCGGCCTGCCTTCCGGCAGTCTAGGTCCGATGAGCATTGCCCAGGGCTAGCCACGTTCCGGCCAGCCGGGCCCCGGGCTTCGGCGTGCTGGATGACCTGCCTGCCTTGCTCGCTCATTTTGTTCGGTCCGGCCGGGCAGGGTGACCAGGATGGTGAGATGGACGGGCCGCCTGGGCCGGACGTAACGTCGAAGCCATGACCGCTCCGACCTCCGCCCCGCTTTCCACCGACGACGCTTTCTGGGCCGACGCCGACCGGCACCTGATCCGCTACGCCGGCGCGGGCGCGTTCACCCGGGAGGTCATCGACCATGCCGCCGGGAGCTTCCTGTTCACCGAGGACGGCCGCCAGATCCTCGACTTCACCTCCGGCCAGATGAGCGCGATCCTGGGCCACTCGCACCCGGAGATCGTCGCCACCGTCACACGGCAGGCGGCCAAGCTCGACCACCTGTTCAGCGGCATGCTCAGCCGCCCTGTCGTCGACCTGGCGCGCCGTCTGGCCGGAACGCTCCCCGAGCCGCTGGAGAAGGCGCTGTTGCTGACCACCGGCGCCGAGTCGAACGAAGCGGCCATCCGGATGGCAAAACTCGTCACCGGCAAGCACGAGATCGTCTCGTTCGCCCGGTCCTGGCATGGCATGACACAAGCGGCCGCAGGCGCCACCTACAGTGCGGGCAGGAAGGGCTACGGGCCGGCCGCCCCGGGCAACTTCGCCATCCCCGCACCCAACCGCTACCGTCCTGATTTCACTACCGCCGACGGCGAACTCGACTGGCAGCGTCAGCTGGACTTCGGTTTCGACCTGATCGACGCGCAGTCGGTCGGCAGCCTGGCCGCGGCCATCGTCGAGCCGATCCTCAGCTCCGGCGGCATCATCGAGCCACCGCCCGGCTACTTGTCGGCGTTGCGGGATAAGTGCGCCGAACGCGGAATGCTGCTGATCATTGATGAGGCGCAGACCGGCCTGTGCCGCACCGGCACCTGGTACGCCTTCGAGCGCGACGGAGTCGTCCCCGACATCCTGACCCTGTCCAAGACACTCGGCGCCGGCCTTCCGCTGGCCGCCGTGCTGACCAGCGCCGAACTCGAAAAGGCGGCGCACGACCGGGGTTTCTTGTTCTTCACCACGCACGTCGCGGACCCGCTGCCGGCGGCCGTCGGCACTACCGTCCTGGACGTCCTGCAACGCGACCGGCTCGACGAGCGCGCCCGGCACCTGGGCGGCATTCTCCGGCGGGGCCTCGAACAGATCGCGCGCCGACACCAGACCGTGGGCGATATCCGGGGACGTGGCCTGCTGGCCGGCCTGGAACTGGTCGTGGATCGCCAGACCAAACGCAGTTCCGACGAGCTGGGCGCTCTGGTCACCAGACGCTGCCTCGAACTAGGCCTGCACATTAACATCGTGCAACTGCCTGGCATGGGCGGCGTTTTCCGGATCGCCCCGCCACTGACCGCCACCGAGGACGAACTCATCCTCGGCCTGGCGATCCTCGACCAAGCCATCGGCGACGCCACCGAACAGCTCTGAATCCATCCATGACCGGTAGCAGGGAAGACGCGCGTGGGCGGAGCCCCTGCGTCCGGAACTACGTCAGCTTCCCGGACGTGATTCCCCGGTCACGTCTTCCAGGAACCGGGGATCGGCGAAGTCGCGGAAGAGGGCAATATGACCGTCCCGGATCCGGAGGACCTGGATGGACGTTGCGTTGATCGACCGGCCCGTCGTGGTGACGGTCGCCTTCGCCCGCATCTCCGCGATCACCACCTCCGGGTCCTGGGCCTGGTAAAGCTCTGCCACCTCGTACTCCTCCAGTCGCAGCGGCGACGCCATGACCTGGCGCGAGTACTCGCGGATCGCCTCCCGGCCCTCCAGGCGCACGGGCGTGCCCGGCGGCCCGTGGAAGGAGAACTCGATCACCGCATCGGGCGCGAACAGGTCAGCGAAGCCGTCGGCGTCGCCGGCCAGCATCAGCTGGCGGCGGCGGGCTAGGACGTCGGCGGACGTGGCAGGTGGCATGCGGCGTGTCCCTCACTTCCGGGTTCGTTCAACAGGCGTTCACTGAACAAGCGTAGAATGAAATGGGTCTCCGGTCAACACCCGTAGAATGAAGCAATGACCACTCCCCGGCCCGGCTCACGGGCCGAGCAGCGCCGCCGCACCGAAGCGCGCATCCTCGACGCCGCGACCCAGGTCTTCTTCAGCGCCGGGTACGACCGGACCACCATCCGGGCCGTGGCCTCGGCCGCAGAAGTGGACGCAGGCCTGGTCATGCACTACTTCGGGTCCAAGCAGGAGCTGTACCGGCGAGTGATCGACGCCGCCCCCGTCCCTGAGATCGGCGGGACGCCGGCGGAGGCAGCCGAGCAGATCCTCGCCACGCTCGCCGACCGGCTCGCCAGCGCGCCCGGGGCGTCGCTGGCCCTCCTGCGCTCGATGCTGACCAATCCCGAGGCCGCCAGCGCCGCCAGCGCCGGCATCGCCCGCTACGAGGCGCAGATCGCCCAGGCCATCCCCGCCGGCGACGCGGACCTGCGAGCCGCGATCATCAGCGCCATCACCCTCGGCATCACGGTCTCCCGGCATCTCATCAAGTCCGACGAACTCGCCACCGCCGACCCGGCGCACGTCGTTGAGCTGCTGCGTCCCTGCGTGCTATCGCTGGCAGCCCGCCCCGGCCACACCGGGCCGCCTACCTGAGGCCTACCCCCAACGGACCGGAATTGGTAAGACAGGCCCGAGCGCTGGCACGCGAAGATCTGCTCCTGCTGCCTCGGGTGCGGTGAAGTTCAGGCTCGGCGACAACCGGCCAGATGGCTAGCGCGGGCGAGCCTAGTCTGCGCCGACAAGCACGTGGCATGCGATCGCGGCGGCGGCGACCACATTGAGCGAGTCGACCCCGGCGGACAGGGCGCCTGGATGCATCGGAATGCGGACGGCCTGATCGGCCTCATGCAGCCAGCGGGACGATAGGCCATCACCTTCGCTGCCGAGCAGAAGCGCGGTCCGCTGGCCCACGGCGGCCGCGCCGATCGGCACGGCTGCCGGGTCCGGCGTCAGCGCGAGGAGCCGGAACCCGGCGGCCCGCAGCCCGGCCAGGCCGTCGTACCAGCCGGTCATGCGGGCATACGGGATAGCAAACACCGCACCCATGGAGACCTTCACCGCCCTCCGGTAGAGCGGGTCGGCGCACCGCGGTGACAGGAATACAGCGTCCACGCCGAGCGCGGCGGCGCACCGGAAGATCGCGCCGACGTTGGCGTGGTCGACGAGGTCCTCGAGCACGATCACCCGGCGAGCAGCAGCAGCCAGCGCATCGGCCTGGGGAAGCGGCTTGCGGTGCAGCGAGGCCAGCGCCCCTCGGTGTACGCGGTATCCGGTGAGCCGCTCCGCGGTCTCGTCTGGAACGACGTATACCGGGGTTCCGGTCGTGGGCATGGCTGGGAGGTCGCCCAGCCTACGCTCGGCGAGCAGCACCGAGCGCACTGGATAG
>DAIOWL010000585.1:0-2216 GCA_036758545.1 Streptosporangiaceae bacterium
GGCGGATGGATTCGGCGAAGAAGGCGTCGCGGCCGGCGGGGGGTTCGGCGACCACGCTGTGCAGCTGGCCGAAGAGCTCGAACGAGATGACGCCGAATAGGTTCGTCCATACCATCAGCGTGCGCTGGACCAGCGGCGCGGGGATACCGGGGGGCAGGTAGGAGCGGATCGGGGCGACGGCGTCCGCCACCGGCTGGGCCTCCGCGTCCCTGATGTCCGCGTCCGGGATCCGGCCCGCGACGGCCGCCTCGACGATGATGCGGAGCAGCACGGTGATGACCCGGCTGGCGGGCCGCACGGTGTCGGCCGGGGCGACGTAGCCGGGCACCGGTGAGCCGTAGATCAGCGCGTACTCGTTCGGGTGGGCCAGCGCCCAGTCCCGGACCGCGGAGCACGTCATGGCGAAGCGGCCGGCCAGGTCGTTCCGGTCGACGGCTGCCTCGCGAGCCTCGGCGGCCGCCCCGAGCGAGTCGTAAGCGTCGATGATCAGCCTGGTCAGCAGCTGGTCGCGGCTGGAGAAGTAGCGGTACAGGGCCGATGAGGCCATGCCGAGATCACGGGCGATGGCACGCAGGCTCAGCGCCTGGGCGCCGTCGGTGGCCAGGTAGCCGCGGGCTGCGTCCAGGATCTCCGCCGTGATCTCCGCCCGGGCCCGCTCCCGGGCGGTGCGCGGTGCCGAATCGGTCATCCGCCGATGATCGCACATAAACGAGATCGGTGACAACAAACGAGAGCATCGCTCTTGCATTGTGACGCTGGACGCGTACCATGAGACCGAGAGCACTGCTCACCAATGAGAGCAGTAGTCGCAAGGAGGTTCCGATGGGTGAGTTGTCGCTGGTCGTCGGGGCGGGCGTGATCGGCAGCCGGGTGGCTGGGATGCTCGCCGAGCGCGGGGACCGGGTCAGCGTGATCAGCCGCCGCGGCTCCGGTCCCGCTGAGTTCCCTGGAGTCACTCGCGTGGCGGCGGACGCGGCAGACGCCGGGGCGATGGCCCGGCTGGCCGAGGGCGCCGCGGTCATCTACAACTGCGTCAACCCGCCCTATCACCGCTGGCCCGCCGACTGGCCGCCGATCGCCGCCAGCGTGCTCGCCGCCGCAGAACGCAGCGGCGCGGTGCTGGTCACGCTGTCCAACCTGTACGGCTACGGTCCTCGTGTCCCCGGCGGCTACGACGAGGCACACCCGATCACCGAGGCGACGCCGCTGGCCGCGACGGGCCGCAAGGGCCGGGTCCGAGCCCGAGTCTGGCAGGATGCGCTGGCCGCGCACCGGGCCGGGCGGGTCCGGGTGGCCGAGGTCCGCGCCGCCGATTTCGTCGGGCCCGGTGCGCAGAGCGCGATGGGCGAGCGGATCGTCCGGCACGTTAGGCAGGGAAAGAATGTCTCGGTGCTCGGCCGCGCGGACCGGCCGCACACCTGGTCGTTCACTGACGACGTGGCCCGCATGCTGGTCACGGCCGGAACCGACCCCAGGGCCTGGGGACGTGCCTGGCACGTGCCGTCGAACGAGCCGCTCAGCCAGCGTCAGGTCATCGACGACTTCGCCCGGGCCGCCGGGGTCGGTCAGGTCCGCGTCGGCGAGATCCCCGCGGTCGTCCTGCGCGGAATGGGACTCGTCTGGCCGCTCATGCGGGAGCTGCGCGAGACCGAGTACCAGTTCCGCGACGACTTCGTCATGGACTCCTCCGCCGCTCAGGCCACCTTCGGCCTGAAGCCGGCACCATGGGAGGAGATCGTCGCCGTCACGGTCAGTTCTCCTAGCCGGTGAGGAAGCGGTAGGAACCGACCTCGGTGAAGGCCTGCGCGACGGGGGGCTCGTCGCACCGGTCCCTGATGCCGGCCTGGAACTCGCCGAACGCCTTGACCTCGAGGATCGGGCTCGGGTCGCGTTCGGACTGGGTGATGTGGACGAACGTCACCTGGTCGTCCAGCCTGAGCGTGGTGTACCGGAAGCCGTCGGGCCGGGTGCGGTGCAGTTCGGCGTAGACGGCGCGGACGAGCTCGGCGTTGGCGTCGGCCTGGTCGGGCTTGGTCCGGTAGCGGATGATGCTCTGCGACATGGTTATCTCCTGATCTCGAGCTTTGGTGCGTGATTCTGGACTGGCTGGACGGCAACGGCTGACACGGGTGCTTGCCTGCGGCCGGGGATGACCAGACCGGCCGCGGCGCCGAGCAGGGCCAGTCCGGCGCAGGCGGCCATGGCCGGGCCGAACC
>DAIOWL010000585.1:2226-5008 GCA_036758545.1 Streptosporangiaceae bacterium
GCGTCGGCCTGGTCGGGCTTGGTCCGGTAGCGGATGATGCTCTGCGGCATGGTTATCTCCTTATCTCGATCTTCGGTGCGGGGTTCTGGACGGGAACGGCTGACACGGGAGCTGGCTTGCGGCCGGGGATGACCAGCCCGGCCGCGGCGCCGAGCAGGGCCAGGCCGGCGCAGGCGGCCATGGCGGGGCTGAACCCGGCCACGAACGTGGCGGGCGACGCGTAGTGCCCGCGGGCGGCGAAGACGGCGGCGCAGATCGCGACGCCGAACACCCCGCCGAGCTGGCGGAGCGTGTTGAGGGTACCGGAGGCCTGGCCGATGGCGGCGGGCGGCACGGCGGTCATCACCGCGCTCATCGTGGCAGGTATGGCCACCGATACCCCGCATCCCGCCAGCAGCAGCGGCGGGACCAGATGCCAGTAGGGCAGGCCGACCCGGGCGATGGCCGCGATCCAGGCCATGGCGGCCGCGGTCACGGTCAGGCCGCTGACGATCAGCGGGCGCTCCCCCACCCGGTTGATGAGCGTCCCGGCGAACGGCGCGATCACGGTCAGCGTGGCCCAGCCGGGCAGCAGCCGCAGCCCGGCACCGAGCGGCCCGTAGCCCAGGCCGGTCTCCAGGAACTGCGCCATGAAGAACACCATGGCCATCAGCAGGGCGAACACGCTGAAGGTGGCCGCGTTGCCCGCCGCGATGGGTCGCGACCGGAACAGGCGCAGCGGCACCATGGGGTCGGCGACCCGCAGTTCCCAGCCGACGAATGCGGCGCCGAGCACGATCCCCGCCGCGAGCGCGGCGGCGATTTCCGGGCTGGTCCAGCCGAGGCTATTAGCCCGGATCAATGCCCAGACGATGCCGAGGGCACCGGCGGCCGCCAGCAGCAGCCCGATGGGATCGAGGCTCGCCCGAGACCGTTCGGCCGCCGGGATCCTGGCCAGGACCAGAGGAATCATGACCAGCCCGATCGGGACGTTCAGCCAGAAGATCCACGGCCAGTCCAGGCCCTGCGCGACCGCGCCGCCGACGACCGGCCCGGCCAGCACCGCGATCCCGGTCACGCTGCTGAATATCCCCAATGCCCAGGCTCGGCGCTGCGGCGGGAACGCCGCGGACAGCAAGGCCAGCGCGATCGGGAGCATCAGCGCCGCCCCGGCGCCCTGCACGGCCCGGGCCGCGACCAGGCTGGTGGCGTTCTGTGCCAGCGCGCACCCGGCCGAGGCCGCGGTGAACAGGCCGACCCCGGCGGCCAGCATCCGGCGCCGGCCTAGCCTCTCCCCGAGCGCCGCGCCGGTCAGCAGCAGCACCGCGAAGGTCAGCGTGTAGGCGTTCACCGTCCACTCCAGCTCGGCGAGCGATGCGTGCAGCTGCAGCCGGATCACCGGCAGGGCCGTCGCGACGACCTGCGTGTCCAGCGACACCATCAGCGATGCCGCTGAGGTCAGCGCCAGCACCCAGGCCTGGGTGCTCGTCAGGCGCGTACCGTTTGTACTCACGTCTCCTCCTCGTAGTCCGTCACTGGTTCTGACACCGGGCTCGATGGCGGTTGATCGATGACTTTCCGCGCGTTCTGGTGTCCGTACGGGAAAAGGAGGTTGCCGTGGTGACCGAGGCGACGCTGGAGCGGGCGCGGGACGGGGACGACCGCGCGTTCGGCGAGCTGACCGACCCGTACCGCAGCGAACTTCAGCTGCACTGCTACCGGATCCTCGGCTCGGTGCAAGATGCCGAGGACATCCTGCAGGAGACCCTGCTGGCCGCCTGGCGGGGGCTCGGCCAGTACGAGGGACGGGCATCGCTGCGCACCTGGCTCTACCGGATCGCGACCAACCGGTGCCTGAACGCGCTGCGGGCCAGCGGCCGACGGCCGCGGACGTCGCCGGAGGGGCCGACCTTCCTGACTACCGAGCCGACCCGGCGGGGCGAGCCGTTGTGGCTGGAGCCTTACCCGGACGTGCTGCTCGAAGGTCTGCCCGATGCCGGCGCGAGCCCGGAGGCGCGATACGAGGCCAAGGAGGCGATCGCGCTGGCCTTCGTGACCGCCGTGCAGCACCTGCCGCCGCGGCAGCGGGCCGTGCTCGTGCTCAGGGACGTGCTCGGGTTCCGGTCATCCGAGGTAGCCGACATGCTGGACAGCAGCGAGGCCTCGGTGACCAGTGCGCTGCAGCGGGCCAGGGCGACCATGTCCGACCGGCTCCCGGGTCCGGACCGGGAGCGGGCACCACTGCCCCGTTCGGCCCGTGAGCGGGACATCGCGTCGCGGTTCGCGACCGCCTTCGCGGGCAACGACATCGACAGCGTGGTCGCGCTGCTGACCGACGACGCCTGGTTCACCATGCCGCCCGTCACGCTGGAGTTCCAGGGCCCGGAGGCGATCGCCGGCTTCCTGCGCGACATCTCGGGCTGGCGCGGTCCCCGGCACTACCGGCTGATCCCGACCCGGGCCAACGGCCAGCCGGCCTTCGGCTGCTACCTGCAGGACGAGCAGGCGCAGGTGTTCCGCGCGCACGGGATGATCGTGCTGACGCTGTCGGGTGAGCGGATCTCGGCTGTCACGCGGTTCGTCGACAACAGCAACATGGCGCGGTTCGGGCTGCCGCGGATGCTTGGCTGAGTGGACGGGTTGCGAACGTGCGGCGAGGGCGCTGACGGGCTGCTGTGCCTGTCGCGCAACACGGCGCTCGGCCTGGTAGGCTCTCGTCATCCCGGGCCGTTGGCGCAGCGGGAGCGCGTCTCCCTGACACGGAGAAGGTCACTGGTTCAAATCCAGTACGGCCCACCAGGTA
>DAIOWL010000586.1:0-5004 GCA_036758545.1 Streptosporangiaceae bacterium
TGACGCTGAGCACGTGCTGCAGGACATCGTTAATACGGCTGGCGAGATCAGCGCTGCGATCCAGACGGTGATCGAGGGCAAGCCCGAAGTTGTGCGGCTCATCCTCACCGTGCTGCTGGCCGAGGGACACGTGCTCATCGAGGATGTTCCCGGCGTGGGCAAGACAATGCTCGCCAAGGCGCTGGCCCGGTCCATCGACTGTTCGGTCAGCCGGATTCAGTTCACCCCTGACCTGTTGCCGAGCGATATAACGGGTGTCAGCGCTTTCGTCCGCCAGACCCGCGAGTTCGAGTTCAAGCCAGGCCCGGTGTTCGCCAACATCGTGCTCGGCGATGAGATCAACCGCGCCCCATCGAAGACGCAGGCCGCGCTGCTCGAATGCATGGAAGAGCGACAGGTAACGGTGGACGGGACGACGTACGCGCTCGAGCCGCCCTTCATGGTCATCGCGACGCAGAATCCCCTGGAGATGGACGGCACGTATTCGCTGCCCGAAGCGCAGCGGGACAGGTTCATGGCGCGGCTCGCTATCGGATACCCGGCGGTCTCCGCCCAGCTGCGGATGCTTGATCGGCACTCCAGGTCTTCTCCATTGGATGAGCTCGTGCCGGTCGCCGATGCTGCCGATGTTCGTGGCCTCGCCCGTGCGGTACGGGGCATGCACGTATCCGAGTCGGTCCGCCGTTACGCCATCGACCTGGTTACCGCGACCCGTACCCATCCTGGCCTACGGCTCGGCGCGTCGCCCCGGGCCACGCTGCAACTGGTGCGTGCGTGCCGCGCGTACGCCGCGCTCGACGGGCGCGACTACGTAATACCCGACGACGTACAGGCGCTCGCCGTACCGGTGCTCGCGCACCGGCTGCTTCCGGCGTTCGAGGCGGAGCAGACGGTGGCCGATCTAGTCGAGCGGCTACCGCTGCCGGGAGAAAGGCCTACGGCGGCGTAGCCGCTTCCTTCTAACCCAGGCCGACGAATCAACGATGCGAGATCGACCGAACCCAAAACCCGCCGCATGAGCTGGGAGGCTTTGCATGCTCGCCATCCTGCATACCGCACTGGCGCTCGCCGCTGCCGTGACGATATCCGTGCTGACAGCGAGATACTGGCGTGGGCGCCGCACGGCATGCAACCCGGTAGCACAAGCATTTCGCGGGCGGGAGTTTCGTCACCTCGACGCGCACCTGGAAGCGGTCGCGTGCGAGGAACGTCGTCGCCTAGAGAGGGAGCTTGCGCTCTACCTGGCTGGCCGTGCCGGATACGTTGTAGCTGTTTCGAAGGGGCCAGACGGTATCGCGCTGGAGCTGTCCGATGGTTGTCGCCTTGCACTTGGCGGCGTCAGCCCCCACACAATCGAATTGATCAACCGTCGCGGGTCTATGGACGTGCTCCGCCCGGAAAGCCTTGATCGTGACGCCTTCTCTTATCGCCTCCTGCTTCGCGGAGCTGCCGGCGCCGAAATCAACGTCTACGCGCGCAACATCGTGCCTTGTCGCTGGTCATCGTCCGATCCGCGTGATCTTCGTGACGACGCAACTGGGGACTAGCCTGAAGGTGATGTCCGAGACGGTTATGATCCGCACGCCCGACCAGAGGGTGCGGGTGTTCGTGAGCTCGACGATGGGCGAGCTGGCCGCCGAGCGCCAGGCGGTGCGGGACGCGGTGACCCGGCTGCGGCTGGTCCCGGTCATGTTCGAGCTAGGCGCCCGGCCGCATCCGCCGCGGCCGGTGTACCAGGCTTACCTGGCGCAGAGCCAGGTCTTCGTAGGCATCTACTGGCAGAGCTACGGCTGGGTCGCGCCGGGCGAGCAGGTCTCCGGACTGGAGGACGAGTACCAGTTGTCGGCCGGAATGCCCCGGCTGATCTACGTCAAGTCGCCGGCGCCGGACCGGGAGCCGCAGCTGACAGAGCTGCTGGCCCGGATCCGGAAGGAAGGCGGCGTCTCGTATCAGCACTTCTCTGCTACGGCAGAGCTGCAGCAGCTGGTTGAGAACGACCTGGCGGTGTTGCTGAGCGAGCGGTTCGAGATGTCCCGGCCTGGTACGTGCGCCGGGGACGACGCGCGGCTGGCCGGCATGCTTCCGGCGTCGGTCACGCCGCTGGTGGGCCGCGAGCGGGAGGCCGCCGCAATCGAGAACCTGGTCGTCCGGGAGGGCGTGCGGCTGGTGACCCTGACCGGGTCGGGTGGCGTCGGGAAGAGCCGGCTCATGGTCGAGGCGGCGCGGCGGCTCGGCCCGGGCTTCGTGGACGGCGCCCGGTTTGTCGAGCTGGCCGCGGTGTTTGCCACGGACCTGGTGGCGCCGACGATCGCCAGAGGGCTGGGGTTGAACACCTCGGCCGGCCGACTGGTCACCGACCTGAAGTCGTATCTGCGGGGTCGGCGGCTGCTGCTGGCGCTCGACAACTTCGAGCAGGTGAAGGGGGCGGCACCGCTGCTGACCGAGCTGCTGGGTGCGGCTTCCGGCCTGGTGGTGCTGGTGACGAGCCGGACGGTGCTGCGGCTCAGCGGCGAGCATGAGTTCCCGGTGCCACCGCTGCCGGTCCCGCCCGCCGACGCGGCCCCGGACCCGGCCGACCTGCAGCGCTATGCCTTAGTGGCCTTGTTCGTTGAGCGCGCGCACGCCGCGGCCCCGGGCTTTGAGCTGACCCTCGGCAACGCGGACGCGGTGGCGCAGATCTGCCGCCGGCTGGACGGGCTGCCGCTGGCCATCGAGCTGGCCGCGGCCTGGGTCCGGCTGCTGCCGCCGCAGGCCCTGCTGTCGCGGCTGGATCAAAGGTTCAGCCTGCTGACCGGCGGGGCCCGCGACCTGCCGGAGCGGCAGCGAACCCTGCGCAACAGCCTGGACTGGAGCTTCGGGCTGCTGTCCGCCGCCGAGCAGGCACTGTTCACCCGGCTGGGAGTGTTCGCGGGAACATTCAGCCTGTCAGCGGCCGAAGCCGTCGGTGCCGATTCCGCAGACGAGGATCAGGCCCAGGGACCTGGGCAGGTGATGAACACGCTGGGCTCGCTGGCGGACGCCAGCCTGGTCCGGCCGGAAACAGGCGGCGGCCAGCCGCGGTTCTCGCTGCTGGAGACCATCCGCGAGTACGCGCTGGAACGGCTGCGTGAGGACGGTAAATGGGTGCAGGCACACGACCGGTACGCTGCCTATTTCCTGGCGTATGCCGAGCCAGCCGCGGCCACCCTGGCCGGCCCGGGACAGCTGGCGTGGCTGGACCGGCTGGAGACCGAGCACGACAACATGTGGGCCGCAATGTCCTGGCTGGTGGACCACGGCCCGCTCGAACAGGCCGTGCACCTGTTCCTGGTGACCTGGAGGTTCTGGTGGCTGCGCGGCCACCTCGCGGAATTTGCCCGCCTAGGGGACGACATGGCGGCGGGCGGTGCGGACCTGCCGCCGTACCAGCACGCCATGGCACTGACCGGAGCCGGCTTCATCCGCAATGCCAACGGAGATCCCGAACGGGCGCGGCAGCTGTTCCAGCAGAGTCTGCCGCTGTACCGTCAGGCGAGCGAGAAGCTGGCGATGATGCTCCACGCCACCGTGCTGGCCGTACTGGGTCACCTCACGGCGATGCACGGCGACGACGCCGGTGCCAGCAAGCTCCTTAACGAGAGCCAGGCTCTGTTGCGGGGGCAGCGCGACGACGGCCTCACAGGGCACGAAGGCCTGCAGCAGCTGCTGGCCGCCGCCTTCGCAGATAACTTCCTCGGCCAGCTCCGGCTCAGCCAGGCGACTCCGACACTGCGGCACGGCTGTTCACCGACGGCCTGGCCGTGGCCCGCCGTGCGCGGGACTCCATCCCCATCCTCATCTCGCTCTACGACCTGGCGCTGGCCAGGCAGGCGCTGGATGACCTGGCCGACGCGGCCGCGCACCTGAAGGAGGGACTGGCCATCGCGACCAAGGCCGGAGACGAATCCAGCGCCGCGTACTACCTCGAAGTCCTGGCGGCCGTCGCCGGACAGCAGGACGACCACCAGCGTGCCGTACGCCTGCTCGCCGCCGCCCGCTCGATCCTGGAAGCCAGCGGCAGCGGGTGGCTGCACGCGTACGTCCCGCGCGTCTCCCACGATGATGCCGCCCTGCCCGCGTTGCGCTCCCGAATGGGCGACGCGGCATTCGAAGAAGCCCAGGCGTGGGGCAGGTCCGCCGGGAGCACGCGCGCGGTGGGATACGCACTCAGGCAAACATGAGGCCTCCACGCCCGCGCCGAACGGGTCAGAGCATGATTCCCCCGTTTCCTGCTAGCTCCAATGCGCGGCAGCGTAGATGCTGGCACTCTGGTTACATGGCGGCGCTGGGGGTCTTGATCGTGGACGACAACGGGTTGTTCCTGGAGGCTGCCCGCGATCGGCTGGAGCAGGAAGGCCTGCGCGTCGTCGGTGTGGCCGCTACCTCGGCTGAGGCGCTGCGGCGGGCGGAGGAGCTGCGGCCGGAGGTTGTCCTGGTGGACGTCATGCTCGGGACTGAGAGCGGGTTTGAGCTGGCCCGGCGGCTGGCCGCGCGCCACCCGAATGGCGGGCTGGCGGTGATCTTGATCTCGACCTACTCGGCGGCCGATTACGCGGGTCCTATCGCCGAGAGCCCGGCGGCGGGGTTCTTGCCGAAGCAGGAGCTGTCGGCGGCTGCGATCCGCCGGATCATCGATGGCCGCGGACCAGGCGGCACACCCAGCGCTCCCGCGCGTTAAGACTCGCCGTCCCGCCCGTCCGGCGTCGGCTAAGCCGAAGTTACTGTAACTCTGCGTAGATACTCCTACCCTGACCTGCGAAAACACTGATCAGGGCATGGTTTTTCTGTACAGAAAATCCGTGACCATGACCAGATACCATGATCACGTTTGCGCTGGTCAGTATGTAGCCAGAAGACTTGGCCACCGAACTCGCGAAGGCCCAGGTCAGCGCCGTAGGCGACATGCCATCGCCAAAGTAACTTCGGGCTAAGGGGTGCCGCCCGGCAGCGCGGGCGCGGCCACCGGATCGGCGGGTAGCTGGACGT
>DAIOWL010000587.1:0-4995 GCA_036758545.1 Streptosporangiaceae bacterium
TCGGCGCAGACCCGGCAGTGCGGCATGTGGGCGTGCCGTTCGCACTCATCGCCGCAGCTCTTGCAGCTGGCCACGCAGGCCTCCAGCAGCGGCCGGACAACAGTGGCGTCGTAGTCCGTCAGGCGGCCGATGACCCCCGCGGTGGCGGCGCAGATATCGACGCAGTCCAGGCACAGCCGGATACACGTGACCATCTCGGTCACGTCCGGCTCACTCAGGTCAGCGGCGTTGTCGGCGTTGCAGGCCTGGACGCAGTCGCTGAGCGCGTCGATGGCCGCGGCCAGCAGGCCGGCGTCGACGCTGAACGTGCGCGAGTAGGTGTCCAGCATCTGCCGGGCGTAGCTCATAGCTTCCTCCTGTGAAGGCGATACAGGTCCTACATAGCAGGCATGGCAGAGACGTGCAGGCCGGGAAGCAGCCACGGGAACCAGATGGCCAGCACCCCGATCGCCACCAGGAGCACGCCGACAGCCTGGCCGAACCGCTTGCCGTGGCGCCAGAGCTTCTCCGCGAAGATGACCACCGCCAGCGCCGCCATGACCGCCACGTTCATCACCCCGACCGCGACCAGCACGATCATCAGGCCCCAGCAGCACCCGGCGCACGTCGCTCCGTGATGCAAGCCGACGCGGAGGTCGCGGCTGCGGCCCTTGAATCCGAGGTAGTACATCAGCGCGCCGATCGGCGAGCGGCACCGGCGCAGGCACCAGTCCTTCCAGGCGGTGAGCTGGTAGACGCCCGCGGCGGTGAAGATCGCCACCCCCAGCCACTTCGCCGCCGTCGGGGACGCGGTCAGCAGCCGCCCGGACCCGGCGAGGGCCGCGAAGGCGACGGTCCCGGCCACGGCCCAGGCCAGCAGGTATCCGGCCAGGAACGTGCCCATCCGCAGGGCGCGGCCGGGACCGGCCGGGGTACCGGCGATCAAACGGGTCCATAGCACCGCGACCGGCGCCACCGAGGGCAGCATCATCGCGGCCATCATCACCAGCCACAGCCCGAGGAAGGGCAGCAGCGCCAGGCCCATGGTCCCGGGCCCGTTGCCCATGGTCCGGGCCAGCATGACGGTAACCGCCCACGCCACAGCCGCGAGCACGGCGACCGCGATCCAGGGCACAGCGAGCTGCCGCGGCGGCACGGCCTGCACTGGCCGCACGGCCGAGGCGGGACCGGTATGGTCAGCCACCGCGTAGCCCCCGGGGTCAGCCTTCGTAGCGGAAATCGGTGACGAAGCTGTTGGTACCCGAGAAATCGGCGCTCCAGTGGCCGTGGTAGCTCACGTCCTTGGCCCTGGCCTGGCGGACCGGCTGGGGGACCGCGCCGAACGGCGCATTGGTGATCACGGCAGGCTCCTGCCCATCCATCCCCACCAGCTGGTCGCTGCTCATCGACAGGGCACCGGCGACCTCGGCGTGCAGCGAGCCGTCCGACTTCTCGAACGTGATCGCGGCCGGCTGCACCCCGGCGACCTCGCCGATCAGCGGACCCAATCCGGCGAGGTAGCCGCCGGCACCCCCGGAGAAAACCGCCCCCAGGGCTTCGGACTGCTCCGCAGAGGCGCGGTCATCCAGGTACAGCGCCACCTTCCAGCCGCCATCGGTCATCCGCTTCGGCGAGCGCACCGCCATCACGGCGTTCAGGCCCGACAGGTCCACACCGTCTTTGCTGCCGCGGGTGACATGCCACGCCAGCAGTACGTCGCAATTGTCATTGGTCGCGGCCCCCAGCCACACGCAGTTGCAACTGACATCGCAGTTGCACACCTCGAAATAATCCCCCTCAACAGAAAAGCTCACTCTTACCCTCCCTCACCCAGGGTCGGGTCCGCCGCGCGGACGGCCACACTCCTGCCCTAGCACCGCCACCACTGACATGCAAGCCCTGTCCGCGAAAAGGCGCACTCTGGCCCTCAGCAGCAGGTCTCGTCCACCGCGGTCGGGGTGGCGAAGGCACGGGTGAGCGCGCACCTAGCCGAGCTCGGCTAGACATCGAAGATCTGGCCTGGTCACGATCTGCTCGGCCTGGAGCCGGTCGAGCGCGTCGCGGCACACCGCCACGAAGGTCCAGAACAGCGGGGTGGTGGTGTGCTTGCGCTGCGAGCGGGTGTGCTCGGTGAACATCGCGTCGCGCAGCGGCTTGCTGAGCTCCAGCTGCGCGCCCATGCCGAGCAGGGTGCGGTTGACGATGTTGCACGTGGCGTCGCCGTTGAGCTCCCCGTGCGAGCCGGCGTCCCTCGCGTCGAAACCGGCCCGGCGCAGCCCTTCTCGCAGGTAACCAGCCAGGATGGTGTTGCCGCCCCCGGCGAGCACCATCTGATCGTCCTCGGACATGCCAGGCGGCCGCGGCAGGAAGCCGTGCAGGGCCAGGGCGTTGAGCGAGCCCGCGCACAGCGAGACGGCCACGCCGTCGTCGCAGCCGGTCGAGGTGACGTGGAGCTCGGGGTTGCCGCTGTCCCGCAGGCCCTCGAACATCCAGTAGTCGTAGGTCACCCCGGCGGCCGGGATCTGAGGCAGGCTGGCCGGGTGGTAGCCGGCCACGGCCAGGCAGAGTTCCGACGTGCCGGGCTCGATTCCGCCTCCGTGCGGGGCGAGGATCGTGGTCTTGGGAACGTCGTCGGTGCGGGCCAGGGTGTCGTCGAACCGCTCATGGCGGCGATGGCGGCGCGCGTAGTCGACGCCTTCGGCGAGGTCGGGGGCTGCGTAGAGTTCCGAATTGAGGTTAAAGGTCACGTCCCCGCTCCCCTCGCTGCTTATGCTCCGCCGTCCTCGGCGGGCGGTGCACGGAAACGTCGGGCGGCGTGCCTGCGTACGGCTCGATCTCGACCATGGCGAGCTGGCCGGTGGTGCCCTGAGAGAGCGCGGAGCTGGGCCGGTCGGCGGTCAGCACGTTCGGGTTGCCGTGGCGGCAGAAGGACGGGTCGCCGGGATCCGGGTCATACCAGGCGCCGGTGGACAGCTGGACAACGCCGGGCCGAACGTCCTCGGTGAGCGTGACCCCGGCCAGGCAGCTGCCGCGGTCGTTGAAGAGGCGGACGCAGGAGCGGTCGGTGATGCCGCGTGCTTCCGCGTCGCGGGGGTTCATCGCGACCGGCTCGCGCCCGCGGATCTTGCCTTCCTGGCTGTAGGCGCCGACGTCGAGCTGGCTGTGCAGCCGGCGGCGAGGCTGGTTGGCCACCAGCTGGAGCCGGTACCGGCCGGGCTGGCCGCCGAGCCATTCAGCTGGCTCGAGCCAGACCGGGTGCCCGGGGCAGTCGGGATAGCCGAAGCTGTCGATGGTCGCCGAGAAGATCTCGATCTTCCCGCTGGGGGTGCTGAGCGCGAACCGCCCGGGATCGCGCCGGAAATCGGACAGCAGCACCTGGCGGGGATCGGGGACCGGGATCTCCAGCGATTCACCCGTCCAGAAGTCGTCGAAGGACGGCACCTCGTGGCCCGCGGCCTTCAGGTCCGAGCGCCACTGCTCGTAGAGGTGAGGCAGCCACTGACCGACCGTTCGGCCCTCGGTAAATCCCTCCCCCACCTGCAGCCGGTCCGCCAGGGCACCGAAGATGGCGTAGTCATCGCGGGCTTGCGCGTGCGGTTCGGTGAGCTGCGGCATGGCGAACAGGGTGGAATCGCTGCTGCCGACGCCGAAATCGTCGCGTTCGACCGACATGGTCGAGGGCAGGACGATGTCCGCGTGCCGCGCGGTGGCGGTCCAGAACGGGTCATGCACCACCACGGTCTGCGGCCTGGCGAACGCCTCACGCAGCCGGGCGAGGTTCTGGTGGTGGTGGAACGGGTTCCCGCCGCACCAGTAGACGAGCTTGACATCCGGGTAGCGGCGGTGCTGCCCGTCGTAGTCGTAGCCCGCGCCGGGATGCAGCAGCATGTCCGCGATCCTGGCCACCGGGATGTAGGAGCCGGTGCCGTTCGCGCCCTGGGGCAGACGCGGCGCGGAGAGCCGGCGGGCCAGGCCGACATCGCTGGATGATCCGTACCCGTGGCCGAATCCGCCACCCGGCAGGCCGATCTGGCCGAGCATCGCGGCCAGGACCAGGCCCAGCCACACCGGCTGCTCGCCGTGTTCGGCACGCTGCAGCGACCAGCTGACCGTGACCAGCGTGCGCCCGGCCGCCAGCTGGCGGGCCAGCGTGCGGATCCGCTCCGCCGCGACGCCGGTCAGGGCGGCCGCCCACGCCGGGGTCTTCGGCACGCCGTCGGCATCACCGTGCAGGTAGGCCGCGAATCGCGGGTAGCCCACCGTATACCGGTCCAGGAAGCGGCGATCGGCGAGCCCTTCGGAGTCCAGGACGTGGCAGAGCGCGAGCATCAGCGCGGCGTCCGTGCCGGGCACGGGAGCGATCCATTCGGCGCCCAGGCTGGCGTCGGTGTCGGTGCGCAGCGGGCTGACCGAGATGATCCGGCATCCGCGCGCCACGGCGGACGCCAGCGCCGGGGCCATGGTGTGCCGGCCGATGCCGCCCGAGGCCACGGCGGAGTTCTTCGGGGACAACCCGCCGAACGCCACCAGCAGCTCGGTGTGCTCCGCGATGACGGGCCACGCCGTGGCGCCCCCCATGACCACGCCCGTGTCCCCGACCACGTGCGGCAGCAGCACCGACGAGGTCCCGAAGCTGTAGTTGTTCACCGACCGGACGTAACCGCCCAGGCAGTTCAGGAACCGGTGCAGCTGGCTCTGGGCGTGGTGGAACCGGCCCGCGCTGGCCCAGCCGTACGATCCCCCGAACACGCCATCCGGGCCGTAGCTGCCGTACACCCGGCGCAGCTCCCCCGCCAGCAGGTCAAGCGCCACCGTCCAGGACACGGGCACGAACACGTCGCTCCCGCGGACCGCCGCATCGGGGCCGTGCTCCAGCCACCCCTCGCGGATATAGGGCTGATCAATCCGCGCCGGGTGACGATGCGCCGCGGCCAGGTTCTCCAGGATCCGGCTGGGCGCCGGGTCCTCCTGCCACGGACGCACCGACGTCAGCGTCCGCCCGTCGCTCTCGATCTC
>DAIOWL010000588.1:0-4987 GCA_036758545.1 Streptosporangiaceae bacterium
GTGGGCGCAACTGGGTTCGAACCAGTGACCCCTCGCTTGTAAGGCGAGTGCTCTACCACTGAGCTATGCGCCCTGGCGTTCCGGGCGCCGTATGGACACCGCGAACGGAGCTAGCGTACCGGTTCCCGGGCCTTCGGCCGTATAGGGATGGACGGCGCGTTCGCCAGCCCGGGCGATCTGGCCGACGGGGCGGGCAAGGACCTCGGCCCGTTCGGGATTAATGTCCTGCGCCTCGACGCCCGTGGATGCGGTTGGGGCCGGGCTAGAATTGCTGACATCCGCGCACGCGTCCCGGAGGTCCGGTCATGACGGCGACTGCACCCACGACCGCTCCCGCCCAGGGTACCGAGGAGATCCAGGACGCCGGTCATGTCGACGTCCTCATCGTCGGCGCCGGGGTTTCCGGCATCGGTGCCGCGTACCACCTGCGAGACCAGTTCCCCGACCGAACCTTCCTCGTCCTGGACGCCCAGGACGAGCCGGGCGGAACCTGGTGGACCCACCGGTACCCGGGGGTGCGCTCGGACAGTGACCTGTTCACCTACGGTTACCGGTTCAAGCCGTGGCGCGGCCCGTCGATCGCGGCGGGCGGGGAGATCCTCGCCTACCTCGACGAGGTCATTGACGAGTACGGCCTCGACCAGTACATCCGCTACCAGCACCGGGTCACCGCGGCCAGCTGGTCCACCGAGGACCGCCGGTGGACCGTCGAGGTCACCCGGGGCGACACCGGGCAGCGGCTGCGGTTCACCACCGGCTTCCTGTGGATGTGCCAGGGCTACTACAACCACGCCAAGCCCTACCGGCCCGAGTGGAACGGCATGGACCGCTTCCAGGGCCTGGTCGTGCACCCCCAGCGGTGGCCCGAGGACCTCGACCTATCCGGCAAGCGCGTCGTCGTGATCGGCTCCGGCGCCACGGCCGCGACGCTGATCCCCGCGATAGCCGAGAAAGCTCAGCATGTGACGATGCTGCAGCGCTCCCCCACCTACTTCTTCGCCCCGCCCACGAAACACGAGCTCGCCGTGCAGCTGGAACCACTCGACCTCCCCGACGAGTGGATGCACGAGATCATGCGCCGGCAGTACGTCTCGCAGCAGCAAACGCTGGCCCGGATGTCGTTCGAGGCGCCCGACGAGCTGCACGCATTCCTCATCGAGTCCATGCGCCCGCTGCTGCCCGAGGGCTTCGACATCGATAGGCATTTCACCCCCCGCTACCGCCCGTGGCAGCAGCGCATCGCCGTCGTCCCGGACGGCGATCTGTTCGCGGCGCTGCGCGAGGGGAAGGCCTCGGTCGTCACCGACACCATCGACACGTTCACCGAGCACGGGATAAGGGTTAGCTCCGGTGAGGAGATCCCGGCCGACATCGTCGTCACCGCCACGGGCTTCAACCTGTCGGTCTTCGGCGACGTCGCGTTCACCGTCGACGGCGAGCCGGTCGACTTCACGCAGCATCTCACCTGGCGCGGCGTCATGATCAGCGGCCTGCCGAACATGGCCTACACGTTCGGCTACTTCCGGCACAGCTGGACGCTGCGCGTGGACCTGGTCAGCGACCTGGTCGGCCGCCTGCTGACCAGCATGCAGGACAGGGGCGCCACGATGGTGGTCCCCACGCTGCGCCCCCAGGACAAGGACATGCAGCTGCGGCCGTGGTCCGATCCGGAGAACTTCAATTCCGGCTACGTCATGCGCTCGCAGCACATCATGTTCAAGCAGGGCGACCGCGAGCCGTGGACGCACATGCTGGAGCACGAGGAGGAGCGCGAGATCCTGCCCAAGGCGGATCTCGACGACGGAACGCTCGTCTACCGCTAGGTCCGGCCGACGCGAGAAGCCGCCGTCAGCGCCCTCCGTTGAGCAGGGCGACTCCCTCGGCGGCGATCCGGTCGACCTCTGCGCCGATATCGCCGAACTCCTGCCCGGCCATCGACCCGGCCTCGACCCGGGCCGCGATGCCCTGGGCGATAACCGCCGACTTGAAGTGGGCCAGCGCGACCCACCTCGACAGGCTCGTCAGATCGGCGCCGGTGCGCGTGGCGTAGCGTTCGGCCAGGTAGGCGCGGGACGGGAAGCCGGGCTGCATGGTCGGCGCCGGCGTCAGCGCCGGCCGCGCGTCTGATGGCTCGCGCCAGTAGAACAGGAACAGGCCGAGGTCGGCCAGCGGCTCCCCCAGGGTGGACAGCTCCCAGTCCAGCACGGCCCGCACCGTCGGCGGCATCTGCTTGCCCAGCAGGGTGTTGTCGATCCGGAAGTCCCCGTGCACGATCGCTCCCCCGGGCCCCCGGGGCGGTTCGGCGCGCAGCAGGCGGGCGAGTTCGTCGACCGCCGGCACCTCGCGGCTCTTGGACCGCTCCCACTGGTCGCTCCACCGGCGCACCTGCCGCTCCCCCAGGCCCGAGGGCCGGCCGTAACCGGACAGGCCGATCGCGTCCGGGTCGATGGCGTGCAAGTCGGCCAGCGTGTCGATCAGGACGTCGGCGACAGCGCCCCGCTCCCCGGCCGACTCCGCCCAGCCGGCCGGCAGGTCGCCGCGGATGACGTACCCGTCGACCTTCTCCATCACGTAGAAGGGCACGCCGAGCAGGTCGCCGCCGTCCTCGAACAGGATGGCCGCCACCGGCACGGGGGTGCCGGCCAGCGCCCGCTGCACCCGGGCCTCCCGGCCCATGTCGTGCGCCCGCGGCAGCAGCGGCCCGTCCGGCGGCCTGCGCAGCACCGCCTCGCCCGCGTCACTGCTCAGCTCGAACGTCAGGTTCGACTTGCCGCCGGAGACAAGGGAGGCCTCCAGCCGTTCCCAGCCGGGGTCGCCCAGGGCCCGCGCGAGCGCGGGGCCGACCAGGTCGAGCCGGGTCAGGTTCTCGTACATCGCGCCCTTCCTGCAGGTGCCCTTGCCCAGACCTTAGCGGTATGAATGGGCCATGAACGACACCGACGCCCGGCGGCGGAACCACTGGGTCAGCCACATCGCCCGGCACGCGCACGAAAAGCCCGGCGGGGTCTATCTCCGCTTCGAGGGCGGCTCGGTCACCTGGGCGCAGATCCACGAGCGGGTCAGCCGGCTGGCGGCGGCGCTGCGGGAGCGCGGGGTCAGAGCCGGGGACCGGGTGGCGATCATGATGACCAACCGCCCCGAGTTCCTCGAGACGATGTTCGCCGCCAACGCCATCGGCGCGATCGTCGTCCCGGTCAACTTCCGGCTCGCGCCGGACGAGATCGCCTACATCCTCACCGATTCCGGGGCGTCGCTGCTGGTCGTGGAGGAAGCCACGGCCGCCGCGGCGGCGAGCGCGCGGGCCGCGTGCGCGCACGAGATCGGCTTCGTGTCGACTGGCCATGTCGAGGGCGCCGACCCGTACTTCCCGGCAGGATCCGGTCCGGCGGGATCCGGTCCGGCGGGATCCGGTCCGGCGGGATCCGGTCCGGTGGAGCCGCCCGCGGTCGACGTGCCCGAGGACAGCCCTGCCCTGATCATGTACACCTCCGGCACCACCGGTCGCCCCAAGGGTGCTGTGCTGACCCACCAGAACCTCATGTGCCAGTCGCTCACGCTCATCCGGGTCTGGCGGCTGTTCGCCGACGAGGAGGTGAACCTGTGCGCGTCGCCGCTGTTCCACATCGCCTCCATCGGCGCGATCGCGCCGATGGTGCTGATCGGCGGGACCACGGTCCTGCTGCCCAGCGGCGGGTTCAGCAGCTCGGCGACGTTGGAATTGATGGAAGCCGAACGGGTGACCAGCGTGTTTCTCGTGCCGGCTCAATGGCAACTGCTGTGCGATGACGTGTCGCTGGCCAGCCGCGATCTTTCGGCGCTGAAGACGATGTCGTGGGGCGCCGCCCCGGCCACCACGACCCTGCTCACCCGGATGGCCGACGCCTTTCCCGGCGTCACCAACGTGGCCGTGTTCGGCCAGACCGAGATGTCGCCGGTCACCTGCGCGCTGTCCGGCGAGGACGCGGTGCGGAAGATAGGTTCGGTGGGCAAGCCGGTGAGCATCGTGGCGGCGCGGATCGTGGATGACGACATGAAGGACGTCCCGCCCGGCGAAGTCGGCGAGATCGTCTACCGCGGCCCGTCGGTCATGGCCGGGTACTGGCAGAACCCCTCGGCCACGGCCGACGCGTTCCGCGGCGGCTGGTTCCACTCCGGTGACCTGGTGCGGGCCGACGAGGAGGGCTTCCTGTTCGTCGTCGACCGGAAGAAGGACATGATCATCACCGGCGGCGAGAACGTGTACTGCGCCGAGGTGGAGAACGCCTTGTCCGCGCACCCGGCCGTGGCCGAGCTGGCGGTGATCGGCGCGCCGCACGAGCACTGGGGCGAGACCCCGGTGGCCGTCGCCGTGCTCGTCCCGGGTGCGTCGCTGACGCTGGCCGAACTGCGCGAGTGGGGCACCGACCGGCTGGCCCGTTACAAGCTGCCGACCGTCCTGCACGTCGCGGACGCGCTGCCGCGCAACGCCAGCGGCAAGATCATGAAGACGGCCCTGCGACGGGAGTACCGCTGAATCACTGCGCGAGCTTCCCGCGCGGGCTCCCCCGCGCTGGCCCGGTCCCGGACGCCCGGACTAACCACGGCAATGTAACTCTGTGGTGGTCCTGACCACGGCGATGTCACATCGCCGTGGTCAGGCAACCTGAGCCGGTGGTGCTGTTGTGATGAGAGAGCCTGCCGGGGTTGCCGGGGGCCTGGCCGGGGGTGCCGGGGTTGCGGGGGCTTGGCTGGGGCTTCGGTGGGAGTGGGCGTTCGGGGTGACGGGGCCCGTGCCCCCATCTATCGAGGGCAAGGGCCCCCTCACCTCATCGGACGGCTCTCAGCTAGCGCTACTGCTCGAGGGCGTAGGAACCGGTCTGCACCGGGCCGGCCGGCTGGTAGGTGGCGATGACGACGCCGGTGCTCGTCGTGCTGGCGCTGACGAGCCGCAGGGCGGCGGCTGTCGCGCCGTCGCGGAACAGCTTCTTACCGGTGCCCAGGTGTACGG
>DAIOWL010000589.1:0-4987 GCA_036758545.1 Streptosporangiaceae bacterium
GCCGCTGCTCGCCCAGCTGGGGGAGAAGTACGACTTCACCGCCGAGGGCGTGCCGCTGCTGGTGGCCGACGGCGTCACGATTTCCTCGTCCTACGTCAGGGAGCAGCTGGCCGCGGGCGACGTGGCCACGGCCGCCCGCGCGCTGGGCCGCCTGCACCGGGTGGAGGGGGTCGTGGTCCGCGGTCACATGCGCGGCCGCGGCCTGGGCTTCCCGACCGCCAACCTGGAGACCGCGCCGCACACCGCCACCCCCGCCGACGGCGTCTACGCCGGCTGGCTGGCCAGCCTGGACCTGGACGGCACGGAGACGGCCCGCTGGCCGGCCGCGATCTCGGTCGGCACCAACCCCACGTTCGGCATCGGCGACCGGACCGTGGAGGCGTACGCGCTCGACCGCGACGACCTCGACCTCTACGGCGTCCACGCCGCCATCGACTTCACCGCCCGGCTGCGCGGCACGGAGCGGTTCGACTCGGTCGAGGCCCTGATCACCCAGATGCACGAGGACGTCGCCCGGGCCCGGGCGCTAACCGCGGATCACAGCGAAGCGTAGAGTGCCCGCTCGAAGTCGTTGTACATCCCGAACGCCTCGGGTGTCACGAACGGCAGGAAGTTGCTGTAGATCGAGCCGCAGACGCCGGTCGTGCGGTCCACCCAGAAGTGCGTGTTGCACAGCCCGGCCCAGCTGCCGGACCGGGCCCGCCGCATGCCGGCCAGGTCCAGGGTGTTGAGCAGCAGCCCGTAGCCCCACTTGAAGCCGGGACCCGCGCTGAAGTCGCAGCTCGACGCCGGGTCGGCGGTCGGGCACTCGGCCGGGAAGTCGAGGTCGCCGATCTGGTTGCTGAAGGCTTCGTCCACCGTGGACTCGCGCAGGATCCGGGTGCCGTCGAGCTCGCCGCCGCGCAGCAGTTCTGATGTAATACCAGCGGCGCTGGAAGGCCCGGCAGGCACCTACGGCTAGCCGCCGGCCAGTAGAGCCTGGAGCGCGGCCCGCAGCGGGGCCAGCCGTTCCGCCGCGGCCGCCCGGGCTGCCGCCAGCGAGCGGCCCGCGGCCGTCTCGGTGATCTCGATGTAGCACTTGATCTTCGGTTCGGTGCCGCTGGGGCGCAGCACCACCCGCCCGCCGGCCAGCCGGAAGATCAGCACGTCGGCCCGCGGCACGTCCCCGGCCTCCTCGGCCAGGTCGGTCAGGCTGGCCACCTGCTCGCCGCCGAACGCATCCGGCGGCGCGGCGCGGAGCCGGCTCATGACCTCGGCCTGGTCGGCCGTCCGCAGGGTCAGCTGGGAGGTCAGGTGGACGCCGTAGGCCCGTTCCAGGTCGTCGTAGACATTGAGTACCGAACGGTCCGCCGATTTTGCCTCTTCCGCCAGCCGGAGCATCGCCAGGGCCGCGCCAAACCCGTCCTTGTCCCGCACCACGTCGCCGACGGCGTAGCCGAGGGCCTCCTCGTAGCCGAACACGAACCGCGCTCCCGGCACGCGGTCGGCCGCCCGGGCGATCCACTTGAACCCGGTGAGCGTCTCGGCGTACCGGACATGAGCCGCGGCCGCGATCTTGGACAGCAGCGTCGAGGAGACGACGGTGGAGGCCACCAGCCGCGCCTGCGGTGCCTGCTGGCTGGCCGTGCGGTCCAGCAGGCTGGCCCCCAGCAGCGCGCCCACCTGGTCCCCGGTCAGCACCCGCCACCCATCAGCATCGGGCACGGCCACGGCGAGCCGGTCCCCGTCCGGGTCGCTGGCCACCACCAGGTCGGCGCCGAGCCGCCGCGCGTCGGCCAGAGCCAGGTCCAGGGCGCCCGGTTCCTCCGGGTTGGGGAAGGCGACCGTCGGGAAGTCCGGGTCGGGTTCGGCCTGCGCGGCCACCACATGCGGCGCCGCGAAGCCCGCCAGCCGCAGGAGCCGCAGCATGAGCCGGCCCGCCACCCCGTGCATCGGCGTGTAGACCACGTTGAGCTCCGCGGCACCGGTGACCGCAGGCCCGGCGGCGGCCACGATCGCGGCCAGGTAGGCCTCGGCGATCTCGTCCCCGTGCCGGGTGATCAGCGGGCTCCCGGCCGCTGCGACCGGAACCCGCGCCAGCGGCCCGAGCCCGGCGATGCGCTTCTCGATCTCGGCGTCAGTGGGCGGGATGACCTGGGCGCCGTCGCTCAGGTAGAGCTTGTACCCGTTGTCGGCGGCCGGGTTGTGGCTGGCGGTGATCATCACCCCGGCTGCCGTGCCGAGATGGCGGACCGCGAACGCGAGCAGGGGAGTGGGGCACGGCCGCGGCAGCATGTGCACCGCGATGCCCGCGCCCGCCAGCACCCCGGCCGCCTCCTCGGCGAACTCCGCCGACCGGTGCCGCGCGTCGCAGCCCACCACCACGCCCCGGCTCGCGGCGCCCTCGCTGGCTAGCCAGCCGGCCACCGCGGCGGTCGCGGCCCTGACCACGGCGCGGTTCATCCGGTTCGGCCCCGCGGCCACCACGCCGCGCAGTCCCGCTGTCCCGAAATGCAGCCGGTCCGCGAACCGATCCCGCAGCTCAGCCAGTGCCGCCCCGTCCCCCGCTCCCGCCCCGGCCCTCGCTCCCGCACCCGCACCGGCCCCCGCTCCCGCACCGGCGCTCGCTCCCGCTCCCGCTCCGGCCCTCGCTCCCGCACCCGTGCGGCCCCCTGCGGCCGGGAAAGCCCGGTCGAACAGCCCCTGCAACTCGGCGCGGTCGTCAGGATCCGGATCGTCCGCGATCCACGCCTCTACTGCCGTCCGCAGCTCAGCCTCACCTGTCACTTTCCCCACTCACCTCGATCTGCCCGCGCCAATGCACGTCCCGTCCGATTCCCGCCGAAATAGCGTGGTGGATAAGGGTTATGCGGTTGATCCGGTGCACAATAGACCCCCAGATCGACCGCATAGCCCGGATCAACCACGCTAATCCTGGCCGGACGGGCGCCAGGCGCCGGGCAACTGCCACACTCATCCCGGGCGCCACTCCCGCTCGGACGCACGCCTCGCCGCCGTGGCGACACGCCGTTACCAAGCGCGTGACGCCCGCCCGTTCGGCGTGATTCATGACTTGACGTAGGGGATGCCCTCGGCCTTGGGCGGCCGGACCTGGCCGACCAGCCCGGCCACCACGATGATCGTCACCACGTACGGGGTCGCCAGCAGCAGGTTGGACTGGATCGGCACGTTCATGGTGGACAGGATCGACTGCAGCTGGGTGGAGAAGCCGAACAGCAGCGCCGCCCCGATCGCGCCGAACGGTGAGTACCGGCCGAAGATCATCGCGGCGAGCGCGATGTAGCCCTCGCCGGACGACATGCCCTTGGCGAAGCTCCCGACCGAGCCGATGGTCAGGTAGGCGCCGCCGATGCCGGCCAGCACCCCCGCCGCGATCACGTTGCGGTACCGGGTGGCGTACACCCGGATGCCGACGGTGTCCGCCGCGACCGGGTGCTCGCCGACCGCGCGGGTGCGCAGCCCCCACCGGGTGGCGAACAGGCCCACCTGGACCAGGGCCAGGGCCAGATAGGTCAGGTAGAGGAAGATCGTCGCCTGGAAGAACACCGGCCCGATGATCGGGATGTCGGCCAGCAGCGGGATCTTGACCGCGCTGAAGGTCGGCGGGGAGTTCAGCGTGTTGGCGTAGGGCACCATCAGGTCGTCGTACAGGTATCCGGTGAGGCCGAGGATGAGGCCGTTCAGGACCACGCCGAGGATGATCTGGTCGACGGTGTACCGGATGGCGAAGACCGCGAGCAGCGCGCCGACCACGCAGCCGGCCGCCGCGCCGGCGATCAGGCCCAGCCACAGCGACCCGGAGGCGCTGGCCACCATGGCGGCGATGAACGCGCCGAGCAGCAGCTGGCCCTCGATGCCGATGTTCACCACCCCGGACCGCGAGCAGATCACACCGGTGAGCGCGCCCAGCATGATCGGGATTGACTGGCTGAGCGTGCCCTGCAGCAGGTTCACTATGTTGAACGTCGTGGTCTGGCCGGCCCCCGCCCAGCACATCAGGGCCAGGACGAACAAGAACACCACGACCCCGATGGTCGCTCGCCGCCAGACAGTGCTCATCGGAACCACGGCCCGCAGCGCGGCCAGCACCAGTGTCAGCGCGCCGCACGCGAAGCAGGTTTCGGCGGCGGGCAGCGAGAAGTTGGGTATGGTCACCCTGGCGAACGGCTGGGAAGACGCGAACGTGACGTCGCCGTGGTGCGCAAGCAGGCCGAACACGAAGATGTTCACCAGCCCGAACACCGCGAACGTCGCCGGCCCCAGCCAGCGGCGCCAGGTTGTGACCGGGGCGGCCTCGGCCTTCACCACGGGGGCGCGCTCGGTGATGGTCATGCCAGCCCCTTCCCGGATAGGCCCGCGACGCCCGCGGCCCGGGCGCCGCGCAGCCGGTAGATGGCCCGGACCAGCGGCGGCGCCGCCACGAACAGCACGATCAGCGCCTGAAGCACTTCCACGATGTCCACCGGGGTGGAGGTCTGGGCCTGCATCAGCGGGGCGCCGGCGTGCAGCGCGCCGAACAGCAGCGCCGCGAGCACGACCCCGAGCGGTCGGCCCAGGCCCAGCAACGCGACCGTGATCGCGTCGATGCCGTAGGTCCCGTAGCTCTGGAAGTTGACGCTAAAGTCGGTGCCCTGGATGACCGTCGCTGCGGCCAGGCCGGACAGTCCGCCGGCGATCAGCATCACCAGCACCCAGGAGCGTTCCACGTTCATGCCCGCCACCCGGGCCGCGCTCGGGTTCTTGCCGATGGCCCGGAACTCGAAGCCGGGCGTGGTCCGGTACAGCAGCCACCACACGCCCAGTGCGCAAGCCAGGGCGAGCAGGAAGCCCGCGTTGATCCGGAGCGTCGAGCCGAACAGGCGCCACAGGTGCGCGTTGCCGGCGATAAACGGGCTGATCAGGTCGCTCCGGCCAGGTCGCTGCATGACGTTACCGAGCAGGTACGAGAGCAGGTAGGCCATGATGTAGTTGAGCATGATCGTGGTGA
>DAIOWL010000590.1:0-4980 GCA_036758545.1 Streptosporangiaceae bacterium
CGCGAACCGGACGACGCCTTGCTGGCTGACTTGCTGGCGGGCCAGGCGGTCAACCTGGCGCTGTACCGGCGGTGGCTGGACGTGCAGGACCGCGATCCGGAGTACCGCGCCGGGGAGCAGCGGCTGGCTGGTGTGCTCGCCGAGCTGCAGGAGCTGTACCTGCTGCGGCTCGATTATGCGCTGCAGGCGGTGTACGCCGTGCAGCGGCGTTCCGCCGCGGCCTCGGCCTCCGGTGACGCGCTGGGCGAGGCGCTCGAGGCGGTCCGCGAGCTCGACACGGCGCACCTGCGCCGGGTGAACGAGGCCCGGCTGGAGTTCTTCGGCCGGCTCCGGCCGCACGACCGGCCGGTGATCGCCGAGAACCGGGCGGCGGTGTCGGCGGTGCTCGCGGATGCGGCGGCGCTGGTCATCGCCGGCGGCCACGTCGGCGTGCTGGCCGAGGTGCTGCACCTGTTCAACGTCGCGGCGGCCCTGAACGGGGCGCCGGTCATCGCGTGGTCGGCGGGCGCGATGGCGCTGACCGACCGGATCGTGCTGTTCCACGACCGGGCGCCCCAAGGGCCCGGCCACCCGGAGGTCTACGGCAGCGGGCTGAGCCTGCTCCGCGACGTGGTGCTGCTGCCGCACGCGCGGGCCCGGCTGCTGCTCGACGACACGCCCCGGATGGCGGTCTTCGCCCGGCGGTTCGCCCCGGCCCGGTGCGTGCCGCTGGAGGCCGGCACCCGGATCGACGTCCCGGCCGACGGCGCCTGGCCGTCCGGGATCCGGACGATCGAGGCGGCGTGAAGACCCTCCCGAAGCTCGCGATCAACCGGCTGCGCGAGCGGCGGCCGCTGGACGCGGCGGCGGTGGACCGGTTCCTGGCCCGGCACGAGGTCCCGGTGGTCGAGGGCGCCCGCTGCACGTTCCTGTACCGCGGCGAGGCGGACGAGGTGTTCCTCATCCACCGGATCTTCGGCCTGCCCGATCACCTGCCGCTGCGCCGGCTGCGCGGCACCGACCTGTGGTACGCGGTGCTCGAGCTGCCCGAGGGGTCGCGGGTCGAGTACCAGCTGGAGGTGGTCAGGGGCGGGCAGCGCGAGCGGATCAACGACCCGCTGAACCCCCGCCTCGCGCACAGCCCGGTCGGCAGTTCCTCGGTCTGCTACGCGCACGGCCACGAGATACCGGACTGGACGGTTGTTGATCCCGAGGCGCGGCCGGGGTCGCTGGTCGACATGGTGGTGCCGAGCCGGGCGTTGCGCCGCGACTGCCCGGTCACGCTCTACCTGCCGGCCAGGTTCCGGCGCGCCGACCCGGGCACCCGCTACCCGCTGCTGATCGTGCACGACGGCGGGGACTACCTGCGGTACGCCGCCGCCAAGACCGTGCTGGACAACCTCATCCACCGGCTCGACGTGGCCGAGCTCGTCGCCGCCTTCGTCTACCCGGGCGACCGGCTGACCGAGTACGCCAACTCGGCGGCGCACGCCCGCTTCCTGACCGCGGAACTGCTGCCCCGGCTCGAGGCAGAGCTCCCGCTGGCCGGCACGCCGTCCGGGCGGTGCCTGATGGGCTCGAGCTTCGGCGCCGTCGCCTCGCTGGCGACCGCCTACCGCCATCCGGAGGTCTACGGGTCGCTGCTGCTGCAGTCCGGCTCGTTCGTCTTCACCGACATCGGCCACGACCACGGCGGCGGGCCGGTGTTCGAGCCGGTGGTGCGGTTCGTCAACCGGTTCCGGGCCGCGCCGCGCCGCGTCGCCGACCGGCTGTTCGTCAGCTGCGGCGTCTACGAGCCGCTGATCGTGCCGAACCGGTCGATGGTCCCGGTGTTCGAGGGCGCCGGGATGACCGTCCGCTACGTCGAGGCCCGCGACGGGCACAGCTGGGAGAACTGGCGAGACCGGCTGCGGGACGGGTTGTCCTGGATTTTCCCGGGCGAACAGAAGTATTTTTATGAGTAATGAGTGACGAACTGAGGGTCAGGGAACGGTGGTTTTCCGAGCGCCTGCAGACGGACGTCAGCGTGGTGCGCTGGGGCGTGTTCGGCGTGCCCGTGCTGGTGTTCCCGTCCGCGGGCGGCGACGCCGAGGAGATCGAGCGGCACGGCCTGGTCAACGCGTGCGGGCCGCTGCTGGCCGAGGGCCGGGTCAAGCTCTACTCGGTGGACAGCGTGGCCGGGCAGGCGATGGTGACGAAGGCCGGCTCGGTCGAGCACCGGATGTGGCTGCTCAACCAGTTCCATGAGTTCGTCAGGTGGGAGGTCGTGCCGGCCATCCACGCCGACCTGGGCGGCGCGTCCCTGGACGTGATCACCACCGGCGCCTCGATCGGCGCGTTCAACGCGGTGGCGGTGCTGTGCCGGTATCCGGACGTGTTCGGCGCGGCCATCGGGATGAGCGGCAGCTACCGGATCGAGCGGTTCTACGACGAGGCCTGGAGCCAGGACCTGTACTACTCCGCGCCGCTGCAGTTCCTGCCCGGCCTGGAAGGCGCGCACCTGGACCGGCTACGGCAGCGACGGGTGATCCTGGCGTCCGGGGAAGGCGAGTGGGAGGACGTCGGCTCGTCCTGGCAGATGGCCGCGGCCCTCGGCGACAAGGGCATCCCCAACCGGGTGGACAACTGGGGCCCGCAGTGGGCGCACCAGTGGCCCACCTGGCGCGAGATGCTCCCCCAGTACCTCCGCGAGCTCACCTAGGGCCGTTCGTCGCCGAGTTCCTCGGTGATGATCTCGGTGCAGAGGTCGAGGCATTCGGAGCAGATCGTGGCGGGCGCCTTGCGCTCGGTCTGGACCGGGCTGACCACCAGGTCGGCTACCTGGTCGCGGCGCTTGCCGCAGAAGCTGCACTGCGTTCTGGGCTCATCCTCCGGCCCGGCGGTTAGCTCGGCGATCGCGGTGGTCACCGGCTGACCATCGCTGATCACGACCCTGGCCAGGCCGGTACAGCCGTCGCAGATGTACACGCTGGGGCCCGCGATCAGCTTCTTGACCCGTTTCTGGTCCTTACCGCAGAAGGTGCAGTGGAGCATCGCCGGGTCGGGGCGGACCCGGTCGCGGCGCAGCCAGCGGCGGGAACCGCCGGCCGACTCGACGATCTGGTGCACCCGCTGGTGGCTGAGGCCCAGGCCGGAGGCGAGCTCGCGCAGGGACGCGCCGTGCAGGTGCAGGCGGCGGACCGCCCGGTGGAATTCGGCCCGGAACACGTCGGCGTCGCGTTCGGCGTCGATCAGCCGCTCCTGGGCCTGCCTGGCCTCGGCCAGCAGCGCCTCGTCCATGCTGTCTACTGTAACTAGACGATAGACGGCTGCCAAGGGTACCCGGCCCGGCGCAAGCCGTTCGATGCTGGTCTGATGGTTCAGGCCTGGCCGGTCTCGAAGCGGCTGACCTTGCCGTCGGCAAGGGTGAAGGCCCACCTGGTGCGCATCTCGCCCCAGGTGTCGTTGCGGTAGGAGGCGATCAGCGACCGGCCGCCGTCCCGTGCCGAGACCACGTCGAGGTGGCCGTGCACGGTGAAGATCTCCCGGTCGGCCCAGCCGGCCAGGTCGCGGTCGGTGCCGTCGTCGGACATCGTGGCGTCCGGGGTGAGCGCGGCGAAGAACGCCTGGCGGTCCCCGGCGTTGATCGCGGCGATCAGGGCCTGGACGGCGGGTTCGGTGACGTCGTTGGCAGCCATGGGTCCATGATGCACGGCGAGCCGGCCCTATGCCTGGCCTCAGGCGAAGCGGGCGATCTGGCGCATCTTGTTCATCGCGTCCAGCGCGGCGACCTTGTACGCCTCGGCCAGGGTGGGGTAGTTGAAGACGGCGTCGACGAGGTAGTCGATGGTGCCGCCGCAGCCCATGACGGCCTGGCCGATGTGGACCAGCTCGGTCGCGCCAGTGCCGAACACGTGGACGCCGAGCAGCGTCCGGCTGTCCAGCGACACCAGCAGCTTGAGGACCCCGTAGGAGTCGCCGATGATCTGCCCGCGAGCCAGTTCCCGGTAACGCGAGACGCCCACCTCGAAGGGCACGTTGTCGTGGGTGAGCTGCTCTTCGGTCAGGCCGACGTAGCTGATCTCGGGAATGCTGTAGATGCCGATGGGCTGGATCTGCCCGAGCGCGTGCAACGGCTCCCCGCAGGCGTGCAGCGCCGCGAGCCGGCCCTGTTCCATCGACGTGGCCGCCAGCGCGGGGAAACCGATCACGTCGCCGACCGCGTAGATGTGCGGTACCGCGGTCCTGAAGAACTCGTCCACCACGATCCGGCCGCGCTTGTCGGCGGTCAGGCCGGCTGTGTCGAGGTTGAGGTCTTCGCTGGCCCCCTGCCGTCCGGCCGAGTACATCACGGTGTCGGCGGGAATCTTCTTCCCGCTCAGCAGCGTCGCGATGGCGCCCTCCGGCCGCGCCTCGACCGAGGACACCGTCTCGCCGAACCGGAACGTGACGGCGAGATCGCGCAGGTGGTACTTGAGCGCCTCGACCACCTCGACGTCGCAGAACTCGAGCATCCGCTCGCGCTGCTCCACCACGGTGACCTTGGTGCCGAGGGCGGCGAACATGGACGCGTACTCGATCCCGATCACGCCGGCGCCCGCCACCACCATCGAGCGCGGGACCGTCTGCAGGTGGACGATCCCGTCGGAATCGATGACGGTGCGCTCGTCGAACTCGACGCTGGCCGGACGGGCGGGCCGGGTGCCGGTAGCGATGACGATCTTGTCCGCGGTGGCCCGGCGGACCCGGCCGTCGCCGCCGTCCACTTCCACCGTGTGCGGGTCGAGGAAGCGGCCCGTTCCGGTCATGGTGGTGACGCGGTTACGGGACAGCTGGCTGCGCACCACGTCCATCTCACGGCCGACGACGTGGCTGGTGCGCGCGGCCAGGTCGGCGATGGTGATCTCGTCCTTGACCCGGTAGCTCTGCCCGTACATCTCCCGCTGGTCCAGGCCGGTCAGGTAGAGGATCGCCTCGCGCAGGGTCTTGGACGGGATCGTGCCCGTGTTCAGGCACACGCCG